>JAGWNV010000044.1 GCA_028872975.1 Acidobacteriota bacterium | reverse complement strand
GGGCCACCGACTACAAGCCCTTCCTGGTGACGATGCTGTCGGTCGCCGACGGGGTGGGCATCGTGAGCGAGAACCTCTTCTCGGGCCGGTTCCGGTACGTCGACGAGCTCCGCCGGATGGGGGCGGAGATCCGCACCGAGGGACACCACGCCGTGGTCCGGGGCGTCTTCCGGCTCCAGGGCGCCCCGGTGCGGGCGCCCGACCTGCGAGCCGGGGCCGCCCTCGTCCTCGCCGGCCTCGTGGCCGACGGGGAGACCGTCGTCTCCGGTGCCGACCACGTCCAGCGGGGCTACGAGGACCTCGACGGCAAGCTCCGGTCCCTCGGCGCCGACGTCCGCGTCGGGTGACGGGAGGTCGTTTCGCCGTCCCGGCGGCCCGTCGGTACGCTCCGGCCCAGTCGTGACCGATCGCCGGCGTACCCCCGACGAGCTGCTGTCGGCCGCCTCCGGCGGTGACCGCCGCGCGCTCGCCCGGCTCCTCTCCCTGGTCGAGCGGGGCGGGCCGCCGGCGCGCCAGGTGGCCGCCCTCGCCTACCGGAGCGGCCGGGAGGCCGTCACCGTCGGCATCACGGGGGCGCCGGGCGCGGGCAAGTCGACCCTCGTCGACCGGTTGATCGCGGCCGTCCGCGCCGAGGGCACGCCCGTGGCCGTCCTCGCCGTCGACCCCTCCTCCCCGTTCTCGGGAGGCGCCATCCTCGGTGACCGGGTCCGGATGCAGGACCACGCCCTCGACCAGGGCGTCTTCATCCGGTCCCTGGCCACCCGGGGCCATCTCGGCGGACTGGCCCTGGCCGTCCCCGAGGCCATCCGGGTGCTGGCCGCCACCGGGTGGCCCCTTGTCCTCGTCGAGACGGTGGGCGTGGGCCAGGTCGAGGTGGAGGTGGCCGCCGCCACCGACACGACCGTCGTCGTCGTGAACCCCCGGTGGGGCGACGCCATCCAGGCCAACAAGGCGGGCCTCCTCGAGACCGCCGACGTCTTCGTCGTCAACAAGGCCGACAACCCCGGGGCCAGGGAGACCCGCCGGGACCTCGAGCAGATGCTCGACCTGAGCCCCCCCGGCGACTGGCGGCCGCCGGTGCTCGAGGCGGTGGCCACCAAGGGCGAGGGCATCGGGGACGTCTGGGAGGCGATCGGCCGGCACCAGGGCCAGCTCGCCGCCGACGGCGCCCTCGACCGGGGCCGGCGGGAGCGGCTGGAGCGGGAGTTCCGCGCCGTCCTGGCGGCGCGGATCGAGCGGGACGTCGAGGCCATGCTCGCCGGTGGCGACGTCGGCCCCGTCGTGGGCGAGGTCGTCGATCGCCGCCTCGACCCCTACGAGGCCGCCGACCGGCTCCTCGAGGCCCGCCGGAGCTGACCCGCCGTCCCGGCCCGAGGGCCGGTGGAGGTCCGGGCGCCACTGCCGGCACGGGGTCCGGTACCTTGCACGTCGGTGTCCCGACCGCCGCGGTCGCCGCGGAGCCGCCGTCCGGCTCGAGTCCCCAGGCCCGCGCCCCCCGTGAAGCGCGCCGGCCCCCGGCTTCCCGGGATCCGGCCCTCGGCCCTGCCGGCCCGGGGCGAGGCGCAGTGGTACCGGCGGGCCGTGTTCTACGAGGTCCTCACCCGGGGGTTCTTCGACGCCAACGACGACGGCATCGGGGACCTGGCCGGGTTGCGGGCCAAGCTCGACTACCTCGAATGGCTCGGCGTCGACTGCCTGTGGCTCCTGCCCTACTACCCCTCGCCGATGCGCGACGGGGGCTACGACATCAGCGACTTCTTCACGGTCCATCCCGATCTCGGGACCCTCGACGACCTGGTGGCCTTCCTCGACGACGCCCACCGGCGCGACATCCGGGTCATCGCCGATCTCGTCATGAACCACACGAGCGACCAGCACCCCTGGTTCGTGGAGTCGAGCTCGTCGCGCCAGAACCCGAAGGCCGACTTCTACGTCTGGAACGACGACGACCAGCGGTGGCCGGAGGCGAGGGTCGTCTTCGTCGACGTCGAGACCTCGAACTGGACCTGGGTGCCGGAGCGCCAGCAGTACTACTGGCACCGGTTCTACTCCCACCAGCCCGACCTCAACTACGAGAACCCCGAGGTCGTCGACGCCATGTTCCGGGTGCTGCGGTTCTGGCTGGACCTCGGTCTCGACGGGTTCCGGCTCGATGCCGTGCCGTACCTCTTCCAGCGCGACGGGACGACGGGGGAGAACCTCCCCGAGACCCACAACCTGCTGAAGAGGCTCCGCAAGGAGGTGGACGCCGCCTACCCGAACCGGGTCCTGCTGGCCGAGGCCAACCAGTGGCCGGCCGACCTCGTCGACTACTTCGGCGACGGCGACGAGTGCCACATGTGCTTCCACTTCCCCCTCATGCCCCGGCTGTTCATGGCCGTCCGCCGCGAGCAGCGGTTCCCCGTCACCGAGATCCTGTCCCAGACGCCGGAGATCCCCGAGGGGTGCCAGTGGGCGATCTTCCTCCGCAACCACGACGAGCTCACCCTCGAGAAGGTCAGCGAGGAGGAGCGGGACTACATGGTGGCGGAGTACGTGAAGGATCCCCGGATGCGCAGGCACATGGGCATCGGCCGCCGCCTCGCCCCCCTCCTCGACGGCGACCGGCGGCTCGCCGAGCTGCTCAACGCCCTCCTCTTCTCCCTCCCGGGGAGCCCGGTCATGTACTACGGCGACGAGCTGCTCATGGGCGACAACGTGTACCTGGGCGACCGGGACTCGGTGCGGACGCCCATGCCGTGGAGCCCCGACCGCAACGGCGGGTTCAGCCGGGCCGACTTCGCCCAGCTCTACCTCCCCCCGCTCATGGACCCCGTCTACGGCTTCGGGGCCGTGAATGTCGAGGCCCAACAGCGGAACCCGAGCTCGTTCCTGCACTGGACCCGGAGCATGATCCAGACGCGCAAGCTCCTCCCCGTCCTCGGCACCGGGACCTTCGAGCTCGTCGCCTGCGGGAACCCCTCGGTCCTCGCCTACGTCCGCAGCCCCGGCCCGTCGGACGCCGATGCCGGCTCGGCCCGCAGCGGCCGGATGCGGCTGCGGCGGGCAGCCGACGAGGCGCCGGCGGGGGGGAACCCGGTGCTCTGCGTGCACAACCTGAGCCGGTTCGCCCAGCCGGCCGACCTCGACCTCGCCTACTGGGCGGGCCGGGTCCCCGTGGAGGTGCTGGGCCGGGTCCGGTTCCCGGAGATCGCCACCCAGACGTACTCGGTCATGCTCGGGCCCTACGGCTTCTACTGGTTCGAGCTCGTCGAGGAGGACGAGCCCGCCGGCGCCACCGAAGAGCTTCAGGCGTGACGGTGCCGGCGGGCATCGGCGAGCGGCTCGGCCCCCTCGTCGACGTCTACGGGGCGAGGCGGCCCGGGTGGACGGCGGGGCCCGAAGGCTGCGAGGTCCTCGACGCCGAGCTCCTCGTCCCCGGCCGGCCGGCGGTCTGGGACGTGGTCGCCCGGGCCGGGGACCGGCTCGTCCACGTGCCGGTGGGCCTCCGGGAGCCCGGGGACGACGTGCGGGCCATCACCGACGGGGAGGACCCGGTGCTCGGGGTCCTCGACGACGGCACCGGGGAGGCGGTGGCCTTCGACGCCCTCCGCGACGGCGAGACCGCCGGGCTCCTCCTCCAACAGGTCACGGGTGCCCCGTCCCGTCCCGGGATCGTCCGGCAGGTGGCCCACGACGAGTCCTCGGTCACCATCGCCGTGGAGGACCGGCTGGCTTTCACCGTCTTCGACGAGGTCGTCGAGGGGCCTCGGCCCGAGGTAGAGGTGGTCTTCGCCCTCGACGAGACCGGCTTCAACCACCTGGCCGCCCCGGTGACGCGGTGGCGACGGGACCGGTGGGACCTCGGGCTCGTTCAGGAGCATCTGGCCGGCCACTCGACGGGGTGGGCGCTCGCCCTCACGTCGGTGCGCGACCTCTATGCCTCGGGGGGTCCGCCCGAACTGGCCGGCGGGGACTTCGGCGCCGAGGCCCACCGCCTCGGGACCATGGCGGCCCGGCTGCACCTCGCTCTGGCCGAGGCCTTCGGCCGAAGGCGGGTGGAGGGCCGGCAGTGGGCCGACGCCGTGGAGGTCGCCCTCGAAGGCCGCCGGCCCGGCCAGCTCGAGCGGCCCGACGTGAGCATCCTCCTCGGTGAGCTGCGGGCGTTGCCCGTGGCGGGGGACGCCATCCGGACCCACGGGGACTTCCATCTCGGGAGGGTCTGGCGGACCGAGCAGGGGTGGTACGTCGGCGACTTCCGTCCCGGCGGCCGGCCGCAGGCGGTGGGACCGCCGCCGCCTCCCGGCCTCGAGGTGGAGGGCGTCTGCTTCCGAGCCCCCCTCGCCGACGTGGCCGACATGCTCTGGTCGTTCGCCCACGTCGCCTCCTCCGCCGCCGCCGAGCGGGACCCGAGCGGCCGGGAGGGGCTCGCCGAGCTGGCCGCCGCCTGGGAGCAGCGCAACCGGCGGGCCTTTCTCGCCGGCTACCTGGGGGTGCCGGGGATCACCACGCTGGTGCCGCCGGGGCGGGAGGTGGTGCGGGTCATCGTGGCCGCCCTCGAGCTGGAGCGGGGATCGCGGGCGCTGGCGCCGCCGCCGTCGGGGCCGTCGGGGCCGGCCACGCCGGCGTTCCCCCCGGGGTGGCCGGCCCCATAGGGTTGGGTGCCATGCGCATCGGCATCCTCACCGGCGGAGGCGACTGCCCGGGGCTCAACGCCGTCATCCGTGCCGTGGTGGTCACGGCTCGGCTCCGCCACGACGACGACACGGTCGGGTTCCTCGACGGCTGGAAGGGGGCGGTCGAGAACCACCGCAGACCCCTCACCGTCGACGACTGCCGTGACATCCTCTCCCAGGGAGGGACCGTCCTCGGCACGTCCCGGACCAACCCCTTCGCCACCGAGGGCGGGCCAGAGACGTTGCGGGCCAACCTGGCCGACGCGGGGATCGACGCTGTGGTCGCCGTAGGCGGGGAGGACACCTTGGGGGTCGCCCACAAGCTCGGGGACCTCGGGATCTCGGTCGTGGGGGTGCCGAAGACCATCGACAACGACCTGTCGGCCACCGACGTCACCTTCGGCTTCGACACCGCCGTCCAGACCGCCACCGAGGCGATCGACCGGCTCCGCACGACGGCGGAGTCGCATCACCGGGTCATCGTGTGCGAGGTGATGGGCAGGCACGCCGGCTGGATCGCCACCCACGCCGGGATCGCCGGGGGCGCGGCGGAGATCCTCATCCCCGAGGTTCCCTTCGACGTGGCGGCGGTGTGCGGGAGGCTCCAGCGCCGGCACGCCGGGGGGCTGTTCTCCTCGGTGGTGGTGGTGTCCGAGGGGGCCCTGCCTGCAGAAGGGGAGGAGCTCGAGACGGCCCGCCGGTCTGCGTCGAGCGCGGCCACCGACCAGTTCGGCCATGCCCGCCTCGGCGGCATCGGCGGGTGGCTTGCCGACGAGATCGAGCGGAGGACCGGATTCGAGGCGCGGGCCACGACCCTCGGCCACATCCAGCGGGGAGGGACGCCCACCGCCTTCGACCGGGTCCTCGCCACCCGGTTCGGCGTGGAGGCGGTGAGGGCCGTCCACGACGGGGACTTCGACAAGATGGTGGCCCTCCGGGGCACCGCCATCGTCCGGGTGCCACTGGCCGAGGCGGTGGCCCAGGCGAAGACCGTCGACCTCGACCTCTATCGGGACGTGGCCGGGATGTTCCTGGGCTGACCGGCCTCAGGTGTGGGCTGCGACGGCGACGCGGAGCTCCTCACACGCCTGCTCGGGCGCCACGATGTTGATGAGGACGCCCGTGCCGAGCTCGAAGCCGGCTTGCGTCGTGAGCTTGGGCCAGATGTGGACGTGCCAGTGGTAGGGCTCCGAGGCCCGATAGGGCGCCGAGTGGAAGACGAGGTTGTAGGCGACGTCCCCCAGCCGCTCCCGGAGCTGGCCCAGGACGGTCCGCAGCGACCGGCCCACGGCGAGGAGATCGGCGGGGGAGGACCGGTGGAGATGGGCGCTGTGGGCCCGGGGGATGACGAGCATCTCGAAGGGCGTGCCGCTCCAGAAGGGGCAGATCACGATCACGCGCTCGTCGGCGTAGACGACGCGGTGACTGGCGTCCTCCTCGGCGTCGGCGGTGGTGCAGAGCAGGCACCGGCCGGCGAACCGGGCGAAGCCGGCCTGCTCCTCTGCGAGCTCCCTGGGCACGAAGGACATGCCCAGGAGCTGCCCGTGGGGGTGCTCCACCGAGGCCCCCGCCTCCCGGCCGGCGTTCACGATGGCCTGGCTGTAGCGCAGCCCCGGCACGGCGGAGTGCTCCTCGACACGGTCCCGGATGGCGGCCATGACGAGGCCGGCCTGCTCGTCGGAGAGGCGGTCCCACGCGCCGTTGTGGTCGGGGGAGAGGACGAGGACCTCGTGGATGCCGCCGGCGGTGGCCTGGGTGAAGACGGGACCGCGGTGCTCCACGACGAAGGGCTGGTCCCCCTCGAAGGCGGGATAGAGGTTGGGCACCACCCGCACCAACCAGGAACCGCTGGCCCCGTAGGTCTCGAGGGCGGGTGGCGTCGACTCCTCGTTCCCCGGGCAGAAGGGACAGGGCCTGGTGGTGTCGGCCTGCACCGGGGCCGTGGGCGGTGAGAAGGCGGCGGGCCGCTCGGCGCGGTCGACACTGACGACCACCCAGCGGCCGGTGAGGGGATCGAGGCGGAGCTGGTTCACCTGCCGACCCTCCAGCGGACGACGGGGAGGGGGGAGGCAGACGGCCAGGACGATGCAGGCATCCGACGCTCCGAACTCCGCTGCTTCCCCTCGTTACCCATCAGTAACCTATGCGCCCTCCGGCATGCCGGGGAAATCGGCCGGCCCACTGCCCACGCTATCCCTCTTCGTCGTCGAGCCGGTTCATGGCAGGCGCGACACTTTCGCCCCGTGACCTCGGGGTCCGTGCCTCCGGCCGGTGCCGGCTACAGCGTCCTGCTCCTCCTCCACGTGGCCGCCGCCGTGGTGGGCTTCGGGGCCGTCGCCGTCACCGGCGTCCAGGCGGCGCGGCTGCGACGGGGCTCCAACGACCCCGGTGCCCCCGGGCTCCGCCGGTACTTCCGGCCCGGGACGAACTGGGCGGCCCGGGCCCTCTACGCGGTGCCGGTCCTGGGGTTCGGCCTCATCGCCGACAGCGGGGGGGCCTGGGACGCCACCGACGGCTGGGTGATGGCCGGGCTCGGGCTGTGGCTGGCGGGGGCGGTCCTGGCCGAGGTCGTCCTGTGGCCGGCCGAGCGGCGGATCCAGCGCCGTGTCGCCCACCACTGGGACGACCGTGCCGAGGCGGAGCCCCTGGCCCGCGACTGCGGGCGGGCCGCCGTGGCGAGCGCCCTACTCCTCGCCGTCTTCCTGGCCGCCCTCGTGGTGATGACGGCCAAGCCCTGACCGGGGCGGGCATACCCTGAGGTCGATGGCAGCTCCCGCCGGCCGCGACGGCCTCGCCTATCTCGACCACGCCGCCACCTCCCCCCTTCGCCCCGAGGCCCTGACGGCCATGCTCCCCTACCTGACCGAGCACTTCGGCAATCCCTCGGGGAGCCACTCGGTGTCCCGCCGGGCCCTCCGCGCCGTCGACGAGGCCCGGGAGGTGGTGGGGACCCTGGTCGGGTGCGACCCCGGGGAGGTCGTCTTCACCTCCGGTGGGACCGAGGCCTGCAACATGGCCGTCCTCGGGGTCCGTGCGGCCACGGGGGGCGAGGTGGTGTGCTCCGCCTTCGAGCACCACGCCGTCCTCGACGCCGTGGCCGCCTGCGGGGGCCGGACGGTGCCGGTCACGCCGGAAGGGGTCCTCGACCTCGAGGCGCTCGAAGGGCTCCTCCATCGGGACGTCCGGCTCGTGTCGGTGATGCTCGCCAACAACGAGCTCGGCACCCTCCAGCCCCTCGCCGAGGTCGCCGACCGGGTCAGGCGCGCCGCGCCGGAGGCCGTCGTCCACAGTGACGCCGTCGCCGCCGGCGCCTGGGTCGACCTCGCCGACGATGCGGGGGAGGTGCAGCTCGTCTCGCTCGGGGCCCACAAGTTCGGCGGTCCAAAGGGCGTGGGTGCGCTCGTCGTCCGTCGGGGGACGGTTCTGGCACGGCTCATGCACGGCGGCGGCCAGGAGCGGGACCGGCGGCCGGGGACCCACCACGTGGCCGGCATCGTCGGGATGGCCGCCGCGCTCCAGGCGGCGGTGTCGGCGCGCCCGGAGGAGTCGGCGCGGGTCGAGGGGCTCCGGGACCGGTTGGCCCAAGGCCTGCGGGTGTCGGTCGAGGGCGCCCGGGAGACCGCCGGCGGCGACCGCCGGCTCCCCGGCACCTGCCACCTGCTGTTCGAGGGGGTCGATCAGGAGGAGCTGCTTCTCCTCCTCGACCAGGAGGGGGTCTGCGCCTCGGGGGGGTCAGCCTGTGCGAGCGGCGCCCTGGAGGCGAGTCACGTCCTTCTGTCGCTCGGCCTCTCCCCGGCGCGGGCCAGGCAGGCCATCCGGTTCTCCCTCGGCTGGGACAGCACCGGGGCCGACGTCGAGCGCGCCCTCGCCGTCGTGCCGAAGGCGGTGGCCCGGCTGCGCAGCCGCTGAGGCGCCGAGCGCGTCAGTGACCCCGGCCGTGACCGGAAGGGCCGTGGGGGGATCGTCCGTGGGTGGTCCCCGCCTGCGACTGCCCCGCGTCCCCGGCGGCGCCGGGACCGTTCCCGGGGGCGTTGGCCGAGTTCCCGGGGCCGGCCGGGGCCTTCGCGGTCGAGGTGGTGGCGACCCGCACCGCCGCCGTCACCACCGGTGTCGAGGCGCCGGGGGAGGCGCTCGAGACGAGGACCACCGGGCTCGTGGGGGCGATCTGGCCGATGAGGGGCAGGGAGGGCCCCGAGGCCGTCGACCCGTCGCCGGCGGCCGGCGGGACCGGGGAGGTGGGCGGCGCCGGGACGTCCTCGCCCAGGACGTTGGAGAGGCTCGTGACGGCGCCCGGGACGGCGCCGTGACGGCCAAGAGCCCCGTGATGGCCCGTCGGGACCGGCACGTGCTGGAGGGCCTGCCAATTGGTGTCGGGCGCGGTCGTCGCCGGGGCGCCGGCGGGGGTGACGGCGGCCCCCCCGCCGTCGAGGGCCATGGCCAGGCCCGACATGCCGACGGTGACGCCGACGGTGGCCGCCACCGAGGCGGCGGCGGTGTACCGCCGGCGCCGGGCGGCCCAGATTGCCTCCCGGCGGACGGCCCGGCGGCGGTCGGAGAGATCCGCGTCGGCGGCTTCGAGCAGGGCCAGGGGGGAGAGCTCCCAGTCGGTTACTTCCTCAGTGCCGGCACCGGCGGGCCGGCGGTCGCCGATGCTGGCCACGCCCCAGCTGAAGGCGGGAGCGCCCATCCGCTCGGCGCGCCGCATGACGGCCCGGGCCCCGGCCCCGTCGGTGAAGGGGGCGACGACGACGAACTCGTCGCCGCCGGTCCGGTAGAGGGTGTCGGCCTCCCGGAGGGCACCTCGGAGGGCGACGACCAGGCCCCGGAGGGCGGCGTCGCCGGCGGCGTGGCCGTCGGCGTCGTTGATCTGCTTGAGCCCGTCGAGGTCGACCACGGCGACGGCCATATCGAGCCGGGAGTGCTGGGCGCTCGACAGGGCCCTGGGCAGGTCCTCGTCGAGGGCCCGCCGGTTGGCGCAGCCGGTGAGGGGGTCGTGGCGGGCGGCGGCCCGGAGGTTGCCGGCGGCGGCGTCGACCGACTCGATCGTCATCTGGTCGAAGAGGCGGTTCAGCACCGAGACCTGCACGGCGGGCCGGCCCGAGGGGTCCCGGTCCCAGTCGATGACGGTGTCGCGGAGGACGGAGAGGACGGTGACGGCGTCGGCCGGTGCGGAGAACCGGGCGCCCCAGGTGCGGGCCGCCCTGCCGAGCTCGGGCGTCTCGGCGCCGGACCGCAGGGCGTTGGCGAGGGCCGTCACGAGGAAGAGGGCGTCGGCGCCGGTGGTGTGCTCGACGCCGCCCCGGGCGCGGCAGCGACGCTCCCATTCGAGGAGGAGCTCCCTGCGGCGGTCGACGGGTGGGGAGGTGGGCGTGACGGACACTGGCTTGGTCGATTGTGTGCCACCAGGGCACCGCGTGGGAAGCCCCAGACGGAGAGTGGCGATTCTGGAACGGCCTCCAACAGGGCCCCTTTCGTCGGTTTCACTTTGCGTGGTACATCGTTGGGCCGCCGTTTTGCTCCGGGTGGCGCCGCCCGACACCGGTCGTAGGCTCCGGCCGTGCGCGTGCTCGTCGCCATGTCCGGCGGGGTGGACTCGTCGGTGGCGGCAGCAGCCCTGGTCGAGGAGGGTCACGACGTCGTGGGCGCCACCCTCAAGCTCTGGGGAGGCGTCGGCGACTCGGGATGCTGCTCGGTGGGCGACGTCGAGGACGCCCGTGCCGTTGCCCGCCGGTTGGGCGTCGACCACCACGTGTTCAACCTGACCGACCTGTTCGAGGAGACCGTCGTCTCCCCGTACGTGGCCGCCCACGCCCGGGGCGAGACCCCGAATCCCTGCATCGAGTGCAACCGGCACGTGAAGTTCGGGGCCCTGCTCGACCGGGCCCGGCGACTGGGCTTCGACGCCCTCGCCACCGGTCACCACGCCCGGGTCGAGGTGTCCCCGAACGGGCACCGGCTCCTGCGGGGGGCCGACCCGGCCAAGGACCAGTCCTACGTGCTCTCGATGCTCGACGCCGGCCAGTTGGCCAGCCTCCTCCTGCCCGTGGGGAGGATGCAGAAGGAAGAGGTGCGGGCGGCGGCCCGGGCCGGGGGTCTCCCGACGGCCGCCAAGCCCGACAGCCAGGACGTCTGCTTCATCCACTCGGGCCTCGGCCGGTCCGGGTTCCTGGGGGACCGGTTGGCGTTGCACCCCGGGGTGGTGGTGGAAGGCGGGTCGGGCCGGGAGGTGGGCCGGGTGGAGGCCGTGGAGCTCGTCACCGTCGGCCAGCGCCGGGGTCTCGGCCACGGCACCGACGGCGGCCGGCGCTTCGCCGTCGCCGTGGACGTCGACCGCCGGACCGTCACCGTCGGCGGCGCCGACCAGGCGCGGAGCCGCCGGCTGGCCTTCCGCCGGTGCACCTGGGTGGCCGGTGCCCCCGCCCCCGGACGCCGGGTTCTCGCCCAGACGAGCGCCCACGGCGACGCCCATCCCTGCACCGTCGGCACCGAGGACCTCGAGTTCGACGAGCCCCAGCGGCTGGTGGCACCGGGCCAGACGGTGGCCTTCTACGACGCCGGCCGGCCCGAGGTCGTCCTGGGCGCCGCCCTGGCGGCGGGCCCGTTCGGGAGTCAGACCCTCTAAGTACGCTCGGCCCATGGCCATCGACGCGGCGGAGCGGCTGGAGGAGCTGCGGGCCCAGATCGCCTATCACGACCGGCGGTACTACGAGCTCGACGCGCCGGAGATCACCGACGCCGACTACGACGCCCTCGTCCGGGAGCTCCGGGCGATCGAGTCCGAGCATCCCGAGCTCGTCACCGCCGACTCGCCCACCCAGCGGGTCGCGGGCGCGCCGACGACCCGGTTCGCCCCCGCCCGGCACCTCGTGCCGATGATGAGCCTCGACAACGCCATGGACCTGGGGGAGCTCGAGGCCTGGGCGGCTCGCATCGGCCGGGTGGACCCCGAGGCCCTCGCCGCCGACTTCGTCTGCGAGCTCAAGATCGACGGCCTGGCCATGTCGCTCACCTTCGACCACGGCCGGTTCGTCCGGGCGGCCACCCGTGGCGACGGGGTCACCGGCGAGGACGTGACGGCCAACGTGGCCACCATCGACGCCGTCCCCGATCGGCTCAGGTGGCCGGCCGACCTCGGGCCGATCCCCACCGTCCTCGAGGCCCGGGGTGAGGTGTACATGCCCGTGTCGTCCTTCGAGGAACTCAACCGGCGGCAGATGGAGGCCGGCCAACGGGCCTTCGCCAACCCCCGGAACTCGGCGGCTGGGTCCCTGCGGCAGAACGACCCGAAGATCACCGCCAGCCGGGACCTGTCGATCTGGACGTACCAGATCGGCGCCCTCGAGGGCGGCCCCGCCCTCGGCCGCCACAGCGAGGCGCTCGAGCTCCTGCGTCGGTGCGGGCTCCCCGTCAACCCCGAGATCCGGGTCGTCCATGGTGTCGACGAGGTCTTCGCCTTCTGCACGGGCTGGCGGGAACGCCGTCACGACCTCGACTACGAGATCGACGGGGTGGTCGTGAAGGTCGACGACCTCGCCCTCCAGCGCCGCCTGGGGGCCACCTCCCACGCCCCCCGGTGGGCCATCGCCTTCAAATTCCCACCTGAGGAGCGGAGCACGAGGCTCCTCGACATCCACGTCTCGATCGGCCGCACGGGCCGGGCCACCCCCTTCGCCGTCCTCGAGCCGGTCTTCGTGGGCGGGTCCACGGTGGGCCTGGCCACGCTCCACAACGAGGACCAGGTCGGGCTCAAGGACGTCCGTCCCGGCGACGTGGTCGTGGTGCGGAAGGCGGGCGACGTGATCCCCGAGGTGGTCGGGCCCGTCCTCGCCGAGCGGAAGAAGGGGACGAGGCGCTGGAAGTTCCCCACCGCCTGCCCGAGCTGCGGGAACCCCCTCGTCCGGCTGCCCGGTGAGAGTGACACCTTCTGCAGCAACCTGGAGTGCCCGGCCCAGCGTGTCCAGCGGATCGTCCACTTCGCCTCCCGGGGTGCCATGGACATCGAGGGCCTGGGGGAACGGCGGGTGGTCCAGTTCGTCGAGGCGGGGATGCTCGCCGACCCCGGTGACATCTACCGCCTCGAACGCGACCGGCTCGTGGCCCTCGAGCGGATGGCGGCGCTGTCCGCCGACAACCTCCTCCAGGCCATCGATGCCTCGAAGGCGAGGCCCCTGTCGAGGCTGCTGGTCGCCCTCGGCATCCGGCACCTCGGCCCCACCGGTGCTCGGGCGCTGGCCGGCGCCTTCGGGTCGATGGACGCCATCGTCGCCGCTCCCGCCGATGCCCTCGCCGCCGTCGAGGGGATCGGCCAGG
>JAGWNV010000324.1 GCA_028872975.1 Acidobacteriota bacterium | reverse complement strand
CGAAGACGAGGAGCAGCTCGGGCGAGAGTCGCCCGGCCGCGTCCGCCACCGCTCTCGCCAGGGTCCCGAGGGGCACTTCGGCGAGGAGCCCGTCGGGATGGTCGAGGAGCACCACGTCGCCGACGCCGAGTTCGCCGGCGGCGGTCTCGAGCTCCGCGCTCCGCACGGCGCGCAGCTCCTCCTGCGACTGGTGGAGGGTCGACGCCTCGCCTCGGGTGAAGCACAGCACCGAGACCTCGGCGCCGCCGGCGGCGAGACGGGACAGGGCGGCCCCCAGCCCGAAGCTCTCGTCGTCGGGATGGGCGCAGACCGCCAGCACCCTCCGAGCCGCCGGCAACGACCCCCCCACCGGGGAGGAGTGGTCAGGCACCGAGGGCCGACAGGGCGTGCTCGAGCCGGCCGGCGGCCTCGGCCCCGAGCTCCTCGAGCTCGTCGTGCCGGGCGCCGGTGAAGGCGCCGAGCAGGGCCCGGGGGTCGGCGATGGCCACGTGCGTGCGGCCCCCGCCCACGTCCTCGAGCACGACGTTGCAGGGGAGGACGTAGGAGACGGCCGGGTCGGCTTCGAGGGCCCGGTGGGCGAAGGAGGGATTGCAGGCCCCCAGGATCTTGAGGGCCGGCCGCTCGACCCCGAGCTTGGCCCGAAGGGTGGCGGCCACGTCGATCTCGGTCAGGACGCCGAATCCCTCGTCGGCGAGGGCACGGCGGATCCTCGCCTCGGTCTCGGCCAGGTTCTCGTCGACGGTGGCCTCGATGGCGTGCACGACGGGTTCCCTCCTCTCCTCGCTCAGGCGAGTCGCATGAACATCTTCTGGACGCTGTCGACGCCGTAGCCGTCGGCCTCGGCCTCTTCGGGGTGCTCGAGGCAGTAGGTCAGCCCGGCGGCCACGAGCCGGAAGCCGGCCTGCTCGAGGGCCTTCGTGGCCGCCGAGATCTGGGCCACGATCTCCTTGCAGTCGCGGCCCTCCTCGAGCATGCGCTCGACGCCCTGGACCTGGCCGCCGACGCGGCGCAGGCGCTTGCGGACCTCCTCGGTGACGTGTTCAGGAAGCTGCACGGGCCTCGTGCTCCTTCACCTGTCGGCGGACGTCGTCCATGTCGAGGGCCTTCACCTGGGAGACCACCTGCTCCAGGGTCGCCGCCGGCAGGGCACCGGGTTGGGCGTAGAGGAGGATCTGGTCCCGGAAGGCCATGAGGGTGGGGATGGACTGGATCCCGAACCGGGCGGCCAGGGCCTGCTCCGCCTCGGTGTCGACCTTGCCGAAGACGACGTCGGCGTGGGTGTCCGAGGCCGCCTCGTAGACGGGGGCGAACATCCGGCACGGTCCGCACCAGCCCGCCCAGAAGTCGACCAGCACGATGTCGTTGCCGGTCACCACCTGCTCGAAGTTCTCGCCGGTGAGCGTCACCGTCGCCATCGTCACCTCCGTCGCCGGGGCGCCCCGGTGGCGCCTCTGCCCTGAGACAACCGGAATACCCCCCCGGGTATTCCGGTTACACTCCCAACATACCCCCAGGGGTACCTGAGAGGAGCGACCCCCCATGCGGCTGCGCACCAAGGACAGAGGCAGGGCCGGCGAGGTGTCGGCCGTCGAGCTGGCGGCCCGGCTCGGCACCGACCGGGAGCCCTGCCTCCTCGACGTCCGCCAGCCCGAGGAGGTGGCCGCCTGGGCCATCCCCGGGGCGCTGCACGTGCCCCTCGGAGAGCTGCCCGGCCGTCTCGACGAGCTGCCCACCGGCCGCCAGGTCGTGGTCGTCTGCGCCTCGGGCCACCGCTCCTCCCAGGCCGCCGCCTTCCTCGCCCGGGCCGGGTTCGACGTCGCCAACCTCACGGGGGGCATGGCCGCCTGGGGACAGGTCTACGACACGGCGACGGCCGAGCTCTCGAGCGGCCATCTCGTCCAGGTCCGCCGGAGGGCCAAGGGATGTCTCTCCTACGTCGTCGGCTCCGGCGACGAGGCCTTCGTCGTCGACCCCTCGACCGAGGTGGAGCTCTACCTCGGCATCGCCCGGTCGCGGGGATGGCGGATCACCCGGGTGTTCGACACCCACCTGCACGCCGATCACCTCTCCGGGGCCCGTGCCCTGGCGGGGCGCGCCGGCGCGAGCCTCCACCTGAGCCCCTACGACAGCTTCGAGTTCGACTACGCCCCCCTCGGCGAGGACGAGCGGTTCTCGCTGTCTGGTGGCCTCGAGGTGGCCGTCACCGTCGTCCGGACGCCCGGGCACACCGAGGGGTCGGTCGTCTTCGTCGTCGGCGACGAGGCGGTGCTCACGGGGGACACCCTCTTCGTGGACGGCGTGGGCAGGCCCGACCTCGCCGAGCGCGCCGAGGAGTTCGCCCGCAATCTC
>JAGWNV010000323.1 GCA_028872975.1 Acidobacteriota bacterium | reverse complement strand
GTCCGGCTCGATCTGAGGAGCGGCTGGCGGCCCACGGTTGGCGGACCCTCGGCGGGTCGTGCCTAGCATCCCGCTATGGCGCTCACCGAGAGGTTGCTCATGGGCCCGGGCCCGTCCAACCCGTACCCAGAGGTCAGCGCCGCCCTCGCCCGCCCGATGCTCGGCCACCTCGACCCCGAGTTCCTGGCCCTCCTGGACGAGACCTGCGAGCGCCTCCGGCGGGTGTTCGCCACCGGCAACCGGCTGACCCTGCCCGTCTCGGGCACGGGGTCGGCCGGCATGGAGGCGGCGCTCGTGAACGTCGTGCACCCGGGCGACACCGGGGTGGTCGGGGTGAACGGCCTCTTCGGCGAGCGGATGGCGGAGGTGGCGTCCCGCCTCGGCGCCGAGGTGGTGCGGGTGGAGGCGCCGTGGGGCGAGCCGCTCGACCCCGACGCCCTCGTCGGGGCCCACCCGTCCCCGGCGGCCATCGCCTTCGTCCATGCCGAGACGTCGACGGGGGTCAGAAACGACGTCGAGCCGGTGACGGCCCGCAAGGGCGGCGCCCTCGTCGTGCTCGACACGGTGACCTCGCTCGGCGGCATGGAGGTCGACGTCGACGGCTGGGGCGTCGACGTCTGCTACAGCGGGACCCAGAAGTGCCTGGGGGCGCCCCCCGGGTTGGCGCCGTTCACCCTGGGCCCTGCCGCCTGGGAGCGCCGGACGGCCCGGCCGCCGTCGTGGTACCTCGACATGGGGCTGATCGCCGGCTACGTCGACGGCACCGGCGGCCGGACCTACCACCACACCGCCCCGGTGAGCATGGTGTTCGCCCTCCACGCCGCGCTGGGGGTGCTCCTCGAAGAAGGCTTGGAGCAGGCCTGGCAGCGCCACGAGGACTGCGGCCGGCGCCTCCAGGCCGGGCTCGAGGCCCTCGGTCTCGAGCTGCTCGCCCCCAAGGACCACCGCCTGGCGCAGCTGACCACCGTCCTCGTCCCCGACGACTTGCCCGGTGCCATGACCGAGGCCGACGTCCGCCGGGCGCTCCTCGAGCGCGACGGCATCGAGATCGGCGGCGGCGTCGGACCCCTGGCGGGCAAGACGTGGCGGATCGGCTGCCTGGGCCACTCGGCTCGCCCTGCCAACGTCACGCTCCTCCTCGCCGCCCTGGCCGAGGTGCTCGAGCGGTGATCGGGCGCAGGTCGGCCTCGCACGCCCTCGAGCTCACCGGCAGGCGGGTGCGCCTGCGGACCCTCGGCGAGGACGACTACGACGCCTGGTACGTGGTGCGGTCGCGGTGTCGGGACTGGCTCGTGCCCTGGGAGCCCCGGCCCGCCGACGCTCCGCCCACACCCGAGGACCGGGGCAGCTTCGCGGCGCGCTGCGCGGCACGCGAGCGCGAGCGGCAGATCGGCAGCGGCTACGGCTTCGGGATATTCCTCGAGGGCCGGTTCGTCGGCGAGATCACCCTCTCCTCGATCCAGCGCGGGCCCTTCCAGAACGCCTTCGTCGGCTACTGGGTGGACCGGGAGCTGGCGGGCCAGGGCATCGTGCCCGAGGCGGTGGTGGTGGTGCTGCGGTTCGCCTTCGAGGAGCTGCACCTGCACCGGGTCGAGGTGGCCATCGTGCCCCGCAACCGGTCCAGCCGGCGGGTCGTCGAGAAGCTCGGCCTGCGCGAGGAGAGCGTGGCCATGCGGTACCTCGAGATCGACGGCGCCTGGGAGGACCACGTCCGCTACGCCATCACCGCCGAGGAGTGGGCCGAGCGTGGCGACGAGCTGGTGGCGATCTGGCTGAAGTAGCGCCTCGCTACAGGGGGGTGCCCTCGACGGGGTGGACGACCGCCGTCGAGCGGCGGAAGAACTGCTCGACGTCCTGCTCGTAGGTGTAGCCGGGCGGGGACTTGCCCAGGCTCCGCCGCAGGCGGGTGGCCCGGATGAAGTTGTCGACGGTGCCGGCCGTGGTGTACCGGCAGGCGAAGCCCGTCTTGGCCAGCCTGGAGGTGTCGACGCCCCTGCCGTAGCGCAGCAGCCCTTCGAGCTCGGGAGGGAAGTCGATGAGCCGCATCCGTACGAGCGGCGCCGCCGCCGCCCGGGTGGCCACCGGCGGCAGGGGGAGCAGGCGGGTTCCGCACAGGGCGGTCACCTCGCTCCACGGCAGCCTGCCGGCGCCTGCCACGTTGTAGAGGCCGGGGATTCGATGGCGGGTGACGTGCTCGAGGCAGCGGACGACGTCGTCCTCCTCGACGAACTGCAGCAGGGGGTCGTAGCCGGCGATGGACGGGCACAGCGGCCGCGACAGGATGGAGCTGATGGGGGTCACGATGTCGGTGCCGAGCACGTTGGCGAAACGCAGCACCGAGACGACGGTGGC
>JAGWNV010000043.1 GCA_028872975.1 Acidobacteriota bacterium | reverse complement strand
GTAGGCCCCGGCCCCTCCCGCGCCGATCGGAGGACCCATGTGCTTCACCCACAACTTCTGGAGCCTGACGGTCCAGGGCCTCTCCGACGGCTTCCTCTACGCTCTCATCGCCCTCGGCTACACCCTCGTCTACGGCGTCCTCCAGCTCATCAACTTCGCCCACAGCGAGGTGTTCATGTCCGGGGGGTTCGCCGGGTACTTCGTCCTGCGGACCCTCGTCGGCACGACCACCCCGCACGGTGCCTCCTCGGTCGAGCTGGTCGTCGTCGGCATCGTGGTGGGAGCCGCCGGCGGCGGGGCGGTGGCCTTCGTCCTCGAGCGCGTCGCCTACCGCCCGCTGCGCCGGCGCAACGCCCCGAGGCTCGCCTTCCTCATCAGCGCCATCGGCGCATCCTTCTTCCTCTACAACCTGGCCGGCAAGGAGTTCGGCCGGGAGTCCGTGTCGATCCCGGCCCCCTTCGACCTGAGCGCCACCGTCTTCCACGTCTTCGGGGCCGAGGTGCAGACCTACGAGGTCGTGATCGCCGTCTCGGCCGTGGTCATGCTCGTGCTCCTCGACCGGCTCGTGGCCGTGACCCGCCTGGGCCGGGGGATCCGGGCCGTGGCCCAGGACGCCGACACCGCCGCCCTCATGGGCGTCAACATCGACCGGACCATCTCCCAGACCTTCGTCATCGGCGGCCTGCTGGGGGGGGCGGCCGGGTTCCTCTTCGGGCTCAGCTCGGGGGTCGTCTACACCATGGGGTTCACCCCGGGGCTCAAGGCCTTCACCGCCGCCGTGCTGGGCGGCATCGGCAACGTCCGGGGAGCCGTGCTCGGGGGGCTCCTCCTCGGGGTCACCGAGAACCTCGGCGTCTCCTGCGTCCAGTCCTCCTGGCGCGACGTCATCGCCTTCGGGATCCTCGTCCTCGTCCTGCTCATCCGGCCCACCGGGATCCTCGGCGAGCGGCTGGGCCGCTCGGCATGAGCGCCGGCACCACCGCCACCGCCTCGGCCCGGGCCCGGGTGCTGTGGCGTTCGCCCGAGGCCCGCCGGCTCGCCGCCTGGGTGTTCGGGGGCCTCGTCCTCGCCCTCATGACCGGCCCGTCGGGCAGCCAGGCGGCCCCCGTGGCCGGCTTCACCGGCTCGCTCTTCCACCCCCGGGTGCTCGTCTTCGTGGCCCTGGGCGTGGCCCTGTGGGCCCTCAGCTTCGTGAGGGCCCGCTACGGGGAGCGGGTCCGGGAGACGAGCGTCCATCTGACCCGGCTGCCGGCCCGACTGGTGCGGACCCGGCGGGCCCGCTACGGCGTGTACCTCGTCGTGCTCGTCTTCGCCGTCGTGTACCCGCCGACACTCTCGGGGTTCTGGCAGGAGGTCCTCGTCGACCAGATCGGCGTCTTCGTCCTCCTCGCCATCGGCCTCAACGTGGTGGTGGGCTACGCCGGGCTGCTCGACCTCGGCTACATCGCCTTCTATGCCATCGGCGCCTACTCCGGGGCCTACTGGACGGGGGCGCTGCCGGTCCACCCCCCGTTCCACCTGAACCCCTTCTTCGTCATCCCCTTCGCCATCGCCGCCGCCATGGTGGCGGGCGTCATCCTGGGCGCCCCCACCCTGCGGCTGCGGGGCGACTACCTGGCCATCGTCACCCTCGGCTTCGGGGAGATCATCCAGATCGCCGCCACCAACCTGCAAGGGGTGACGGGCGGGGCCGAGGGGGTGACCGGCGTCCCCCACTTCTCGGTCCACGCCCTGGGCGTCCACTACGCCTGGACGCTGTCGAACCTGCCCTACTACTACCTGCTCCTGGGCTTCGTCGTCCTCGTCCTCTTCGGTTTCCGGGCTCTCGAGGACTCCCGGGTGGGCCGCGCCTTCACGGCGGTGCGGGAGGACGAGGTGGCGGCCGAGGCCGTCGGCATCAACGTGCTCAAGTACAAGGTGATGGCCTTCGCCATCGGGGCGTCGACCTCGGGATTCGCCGGCCTGCTCGAGGTGAGCAAGATCGGATTCGTCACCTCCCAGGACTTCACGGTCCAGCTGTCGATCCTGGTCCTCGTGCTCGTGATCTTCGGCGGCATGGGCTCGTTGCCCGGCGCCGTGGCCGGGGCCGCCTTCCTGCAGTGGGTGCCCCAGATCCTCCGCCAGCACCCCCTCTTCGGGTACCAGCCCCAGGACCTCTACATCTACCTGGGGGCCCTCCTCGTGGTGATGATGATCTTCCGGCCCGAGGGCATGCTCCCCTCCCGGCGACGCAAGCGCGAGCTCGCCTTGGCCGAGCAGGGCATCGGGACGGCCGACGCCATGAGCGGATCGGCCGACCCCGCCGCCGGTGTGGCGCCGTGACCGGCCTCGCCGACGCCTCGGTGCTGGCGCCGCCGGTGGGCGACCCCATCGTGGCGGTGGCCCACGTGACGCTCCGCTTCGGCGGGGTGACCAGCCTGGCCGACGTGAGCCTCCAGCAGGAGCGCGGCGAGGTCCTCGCCGTCATCGGCCCCAACGGCGCCGGCAAGACGTCGCTGTTCAACTGCCTCACCGGGGTGTACACGCCCCAGGAGGGCACCATCGAGTTCCGTCCCGAGGGCAAGTCGGCGGTGAGCGTGGTGGGCAGGCGGCCCAGCCGGGTGAACCGCCTCGGCATCGCCCGCACCTTCCAGGCAAGCCGTCTCTTCAACGCCCTCACCGCCTTCGAGAACGTCCGGGTCGGCGTGGAGTCGAGGCTCCACACCGGTCCGGCCGGGGCCATGCTCCTGCTGCCCCGCACCCGCCGGGAGAACCGCCGGAGCCGGGACCGCAGCGAGGAGCTGCTCGCCTTCGTGGGCCTCACCGACCGGGCCGACGAGCTGGCCAGCGCCCTGCCCTACGGCGACCAGCGGAAGCTCGAGATCGCCCGGGCCCTCGCCACCGGGCCCGAGCTGCTCCTGCTCGACGAGCCGGCGGCGGGGACGAACCTGGCCGAGAAGGACGCCCTCCAGGACGTCATCCACCGGGTCAACACCGAGATGGGGGTGTCGGTGCTCCTCATCGAGCACGACATGCGCCTGGTCATGGCCGCCGCCCACCGGGTGGCCGTGCTCAACTTCGGCAGGCTGATCGCCATGGGCACCCCGGCCGTGGTCCAGCACGACGAGGCGGTGATCGAGGCCTACCTGGGGCGGACCGACGCCGGGACGGCGCCCGAAGGGGGAGCCGACGAGGCCGCAGGCCCCGAGGAGGGCACGTGACCGCCCTCCTCGAGCTGTCCGACGTCGAGGTCCGCTACGGCGCCGTACGGGCCCTGCGGGGGGTGAGCCTCGAGGTCCGTCAGGGCGAGATCGTGGCCGTCCTCGGGTCCAACGGCGCCGGCAAGACGACGACGCTGCGGACGGTCTCGGGCCTCCTGCGGCCCGTCGGAGGCCAGGTGCGTTTCGAGGGGCGGCGCATCGACGGGACCCCCCCGCACCGCATCGTGGGCGGGGGCATCAGCCACGTGCCCGAGGGGCGACGGATCTTCGCCCAGATGTCGGTGCTCGAGAACCTCGAGATGGGCGCCTTCCAGCGGCGGGGGTCGACCGCCGACGAGCTCGAGCTCGTCTACGGGCTCTTCCCGGTGCTGAAGGAGCGCCGTCGCCAGGCCGGGGGGACCCTGTCGGGCGGGGAGCAGCAGATGCTCGCCATCGGCCGGGCCCTCATGAGCCGGCCCCGGCTGCTCCTGCTCGACGAGCCCTCCATGGGCCTCGCCCCCATGGTGGTGGCGCGGATCTTCACCATCCTCGCCGACATCAAGCGCACCGGGACGACCCTGCTGCTCGTCGAGCAGAACGCCGCCCAGGCGCTGGCAGTGGCCGACCGGGGATACGTACTCGAGACCGGCGAGGTCGTCATGTCGGGGTCGGCGGCAGACCTGGCCGGCGACGACCGGATTCGCGCCGCCTACCTCGGCGAAGCGCTGACCTGAGGGAGCGGACACCGTGAGAGAACACCGCTACAGCTTCGAGATGCCGCACTCGGCCCCGCGCATCTGGGCGCTGTTCCAGGACTACGACCGCTGGACGGACTACGCGCCGATGGTGCTCCGGGTGGACGTGCTGTGGCCCGGGGACGAGCACCACAACGGCCGCCTGCGCCGGGTCGTCTACAAGATGCCCTTCGGCCGCCAGGGCTCGGCGCTCGAGCTCGTCTCCGACGTGGAGCCCGAGCGGGGCTACACCTACACGATGATCTCGAGCGACCCCGGGAACGACCAGACGGGCAAGGTCGAGCTCGAGCCGCTCGGTCCCAATCGGACCCTGTTCCGGTTCGAGGAGCGGTACCACCTGACGAAGCTCCCCTTCAAGTGGTTCGAGGGCCCCATCTACGGGTTCATCAACCGCCAGAACGAGGCCTCGATGCGCCGGGCGTCGCAGTACCTGACCGACCATCCCGAGTACCGGCCCGACCTGGTGGACGCCGAGGCCTCCGGCACCTGAGCCGGTCCGCCGGTCAGGCCTCGATCCCGAGGCCCCCGGCCATGTCGGCGTCGTCCTGCTCGATGGCGGCCCGGAGACGACCGAGGCCGAGGGCGCGGGTGCGCTCCTTCGTGGCCCGGTGCGCCGTCATGTTGAGCTCGGCCAGCCGGCGCCCGGCGTCGGCGCCCGCCTCGTCGAGCGCCTCGGGGGCGACCACGTCGTCGAGGAAGCCGGCGGCGACGGCCCGCTCGGGCGAGAAGACCTCGGCCAGGGCGACGGCACGGTGGAGGTAGGCCGGAGCCAGGCGCTGGCGGCACAGCTCGACGGCGGCCCGGGGCATGACGAGCCCGATGGCCACCTCGTTGGCGGTGATCCGGAACTCGCCGGCGGCGCCGATGCGGTAGTCGGGGGACAGCAAGAGGAACGAGGCCATGGCGATGGCATGTCCCGGGCAGGTGATGACGACGGGCCGGGGATAGGAGAGGAGGCGCTCGGCGAGGAGGAAGCCCTCCTGGAGCATGGACACGGCGTCGGGGCCGCCTCCTCGGAGCACCCGGAGGTCGAAGCCCGCCGAGAAGATGCCGGGCCGGCCCGTGAGGACGACGACGGCTTCGTCGGCCTCGGCCTTGTCGAGGGCGGCACCGATCCCGGCCAGCATCGTCCGCGACAGGGCGTTCACCTTCCCGTCGTCCATGCGCACGGTGGCGACGCCCTCGCGCAGCTCGTAGGTGACCGGTTCGCTCATGGCGCCCAGGTTAGGGCTCAGTACGCCGGTGCCGCCGCTCCGGACCGTTGGATGGCCGACAGGTCGCCACCGAGGTAGGAGGCCACCACCCTGGGGTCGGACATGACCTCGGCGGGGGTGCCCCGCATGACGACCTCCCCGAGGTCGAGGGCGAGGATCTCGTCGGCGACGGCGGCGACGAGGGGCATGTCGTGCTCGATGACGAGCAGCGAGCAGTCGATCTCCTTCTGGATCCGCTTGAGAAGTGGCCCGAGCGCCTCGGTCTCCCGCTGGGCGATTCCCGACGACGGCTCGTCGAGGAGGAGGACGGTGGGCTCGTGGGCGATGGCCATGGCCAGGTCCACGATGCGGCGGACCCCGGTGGAGAGCTCGGAGACGAACTTGTCGCGGTAGGCCTGCAGCCCCATGAGCTCGACGAGCTCGTCCACGCCGAGCCGCACCCGCCGCTCGGACTCCTGGACGGCGGGCAGGTCGAGGAGCGCGGCGAAGTGGTCCCGGACCTCGACGTGGCGGTCGAGGCCGAGGGCGATGTTCTCGGTGACCGTGAGGGAGGGGAAGATCCGGGCGTCCTGGAAGGACCGCCCCAGTCCCTGGGCGGCCCGGCGGTCGGCGCGCCAGCCGGTGACGTCGGTGCCCTGGAGCCGGATCCTGCCCCCGTCGGGGGGGACCACACCCGACACCAGGTCGAAGACCGTCGTCTTCCCGGCCCCGTTGGGGCCGATGAGCCCGAGCACCTCGCCGTGTCGGAGGTCGAAGCTCACGTCCTCGACGGCGCTGATGCCCCCGAAGCGCGTGGACAGCCCGGCCACGCTCAGGGCGGGCACCTCGGGCCCAGGGTCCCCCGGCGTCGGTCGGCGATCGGCGGCGGCCGCCACCCGGATCGGATCGGCGGGTGAGCCCCGGCCCCCGTTGGAGGCTCCCTCGAGGAACACCGAGCGGAGCACGTCGGGCCGTGCCAGTAGCTCGCTCGTGGCGCCCTGGAACCGGACCTCGCCCTTCTCCATGAAGTACGCCCGGCTGGCGATTCCGAGGGCCACGTTCACCGACTGCTCGACGAGGATCACCGGGCAACCCTCGGCGTGGATGGCCTTCACGATCTCGAGGAGCTGCTCGACCACGATCGGGGAGAGACCGAGGGAGAGCTCGTCGATGATGAGGAGGCGGGGCTTGGCCACGAAGGCCATCCCCAGGCCGAGCTGTTGTTGCTCGCCCCCGGAGAGATTCCCCCCCAGCTGGTCCCACCGGTCCCGCAGGCGGGGGAACATGTCGAGGACCCGTTCGGTGCGGGCCCTCGCCTCCTCGTGGCTCTCCCGGGAGAAGAGCCACCCCGCCGCCTTGAAATGCTCGGCCACGGTGAGGGTGGGGAAGACGGCGCGGCCGCCGGGGACCTGGACGATCCCGAGCTTCGCCCTCGTGACCGGGTCGGCGTGGGTGATGTCTCGGCCGTCGAAGCGGATCGTCCCGCCCATGGGGTCGACGACCCCGGAGATGGCCTTGAGCAGTGTCGACTTGCCGGCACCGTTCGTCCCGAGCAGGGCGACGATCTCCTCGGGCCCGACCTCGAGGTCGACGCCGAAGAGCACCCGGACCTGCCCGTAGGCCACGTCCACACCTTCGCACTCGAGGAGGGCTCCCGGAGACGGCCCCGGTGCGGGCGCCGCCGACCGGCCCGGAGCCGCCGAGCGGGCAACCGACGTCTCGGGAGCCGGGCCCGGCGTCCCCGCCTCCGGCGGCGGTGGCGCCACCGGCGCCCTCCACGCCTCGGGCGGCGCCAGGGGGGCCAGCGCCTGCGGTGGTGGGACCGGCGGCGAGGGCGGCCCGGGCGTACCGCCGAGGGCGACGGGGCCCGCTGCGACTCCCTTCCGGCCCCGGCGCGCGTATCGGAGGTCGGCGACCAGCCCGAACACGAGGCCCGCCACGGAGACGGCCAGGGCGACGACGAGGGCCATCAGGGCTCCGGGCGGCTGTCGGCCACCAACGACGGCACGAGGATGCGCCGGCGACGTGCGATCCGACGCAGCCAGTCGTCCCGTCGCCGCATCGCCGCGTCGGCCGACCCGCCTGGGTAGAAGTAGGAGTTGATGACGAGGACCGGGCCGGTGAGCAGCAACGGCAGGACCGACGTGATCGTCGTGGAGTGGATGAGGTTGTACAGGCGCGGCCCGAAGACCACCGACGTCTCGAGGACCATCGTGCCGACCACCGCCCATGACAGCGAGCTGACCCCGGCGAGGGCGCAGGCCAGGAAGACGACGATGCTGGCCTGGATGGCATAGGTGCCCGGTACGACGTTCTGCTGGGCGTAGTCGAAGAGGACCCCGGCCAGCCCGGCGATCCCCCCGGACACGGCGAAGGCCGCCAGCCGGGCTCGGGCCGGATTGATGGCATAGGCAGTCGCCGCCCGCTGGTTGTCCCGCTGGGCGATGAGGACCCGGCCGGACCGGTTCCGCCGGAAGGACATGGCGGCCAGCATCACGAGGGCGAGGAAGACGACGCAGACGTAGTAGAAGGCCCGGTCGCCCCCGAGGTCGATCCGGCCGTAGAGGGTGGGACGGTTCAGGTGGGCGGCCAGGCCCGACGGCAGGATGTGGCGGCCGATCCAGTAGTGCTGGTTGAGGACGTAATTGGGCACGGCGTAGCCGAAGGCCAGGGTCGTGACGGCCAGGTACAGGCCCTGGATGCGAACGGCGGGCAGGCCGATCACGATCGCCACCACCACGCCGGTGGCGATGCCGACAGCGAGGGCGGCGAAGAAGTCGATGTTGTGATTGGCCACCAGTCCGCCGGCGACGCCGGCGGCCACCCCCACCAGGCCGAACTGGCCCAGGCTGATCTGTCCCGCCCACCCGGTGAGGACCACCAGCGAGACCGCCACGATGCCGGAGAGGGGGAGCTGGATCAGGTAGGAGATGTTGCCGACACCGGCGAGGGACGGCAGGGCCACCATGAGCCCGGCCCCGAGAAGCGGGACCGCCCACCGGGCGGCGGTCACCTCGGGAACGTTGCGGAGCTCGGAGGGGATGGGCCGGTACTGCTTCACGGTCTGCCAGGTGCCCTCGCCCGCCTCGAGGGCCCGGATGCTCCGGCGGGGCTGCGTCAGCAGGGCCACCAGGATGATGATGACCATGATCGACGACGAGACGCTGTTGTCGCCGGAGTTGATGATGGTGGAGGTGATGAGCACGCCGATGCCCATGCCGGCCGCCAGTGTGAGCCCGAACCTCTCCATCCGCGCCACCACCGCCGCCGTGAGGGCGTAGAGGAGGGTGTCGAAGCCGAGGGTGGCGTCGCTCGGAGCGCCGATGAGCGGGGCCTGCACGAAGATGGCCACCGCCGAGAGCAGCCCGGCACAGGCCCACGCCGCCACGCTGACCCTCCGGACCGGGATGCCGAGCAGCGATGCCCGCTCGGCGTTCTCGGCCGACGCCCGGAGGGCGATGCCCAGGCGGCTGTAGCGGAGGAAGCCCCCCAGGCCGGCGGTGAGGGCGATCACGACCACGAACGCCGCCATCTCGTTTCCGCTCAAGAGCGGCTGGCCGTGGCCGTTGTGCCAGACGAGGTGCTGCCAGGGGGTGGGCACGAGGGCCCCTTCGTTGGTCGCCTTCTGGCCCCACCAGATGGGGATGAAGAAACCGAGGACCGAGATGCTCTGGGCCACGCCGATGGTGATCACGGTGGCGATGAGCCGCGGCGCCTTGTCGAACCGGCGCATGACGAGGACGTCGGTGAGCGCTCCGAGGACCGGCCCCCCCACCAGCGCCACCGGGAAGGCGAGGGCGTAGTTCACATGGTTCTGGTGGACGAGGAGCAGCGCCACGATGGCGGGGATGGCCCCTACGGCGCCGGCCGCGAAGTTGATGATGCGGGACGTGCGGTAGATGAGGACGATGCCGACGCCGATGATCCCGTAGAGCGAACCGAGCGCCAGACCCGAGATGAAGTCGGGGGCGGAGGTGGAGAAGACCAGTTCGATGGCGGCGACGGCGATGGCGATCCCCGCCAGCCATCGTCCCAGTCGCGCCGCCGGGCTCGGTCCCCGGACGGCGTCGAGGACCGGGACGGCCGACGCAGGGAGGCGGACTGTCGTCATGCCCCTCGTGCCGAGGGGACCGGCGGCTCCGACAGCTTGGGATACTGGCCCGGGACGAACCGGGTGTTCTCGATCTCGACGTAGGTGCCCGGCTTGCCGTTGTAGGGCGAGGGCCGGGTCTTGCTCCAGTAGACGACTCTGGCGTCGATGGTCCAGTCGTAGCTGCCCTTGGAGAAGCCGACTTCGGCGTGGCCCGTCGTCCCTCCGCCGATGGTGCCCATGGCCGGGGCCGCTGCCGCCATCCGTGCCGGCGTCAGATCGGGACCGGCGTTCTCGATGAGGCTGGCCAGCATGTTCCAGTCCTCCCAGGCCCCGGTGGCGGCGTAGGCCTGCATGGGGACCGGACCCTTCCCGCCGCCGGCCGCGTAGATCTTGGGTCCAGCCTCCTCGCCGGCCGGTCCCAGGGCGGCGGCCGAGGTGATCCCGAAGGCGTCGTCGAATTCACAGGCGATGGTCGGTGCAGGACAGCCGATGGAGAATTGTCCCGGCTGGCCCTCGTAGGCCTGGGCCACGGCGTCCACCCCCATGCCCTGGGCGTCGGCGAGGACGTTCTCCGGCCAGTAGTTGTGCTCTTCCTCGCCGGCGTAGAGCAGGTCGGGGGCGACCGGGTCGCACAGGCAGAGGACGTCGGTGGCCGGATTGGAGGCCGAGTCGAGCGCCGAGATGCCGGCGTTGATCTGCTGGGCGGCGGTGTTGATGTCCTGGGAGTAGTAGTAGTGGTGCTGCTGCACGCTCGTCCCGTCGCCGCAGCCTCGCTCGAGAGCGGGGATCAGGACGTTCGTCACCGTGTCCTCGTTGTCTGGATCGTTGGTCGAAATGACCCCGAGGACGCGCTTGTGCCCGTTGAAGTTCTGGGCGGGGTTCTTGTCCAGGGCGAAGCTCACCACCCGATTGGCGTCCTTGCTCGTGAGCTGGCTGCACCAGAAGTTGGCGAAGGACTTCTCGATGTGCGTGGAGCTCTCCCCCGGCGACCAGAAGTACGGGGCGTTGGCCTGGGCGAAGGCGTCGCTGAACCCCACCCCCCCGAGGGCGACCGTCTTGTCCTGTGCCAGGCGGGCGTAGCAGGCCGAGCAGACGGTGGTCCCCCAGTCCACGGCGTAGGGGTGCTGGGTCTGGACGATGCTGTCCATCTCCGACAGGAGACAGGGATAGTCGGGAGGGACGGTCTGGCAGTTGCCCTTGTAGACCACGATGTTGAGCTTCCGGCCCCAGAGCACGTAGTGGGAGTTGATGAAGTTCTCGAACGCCTTGTCCACCGCCACGGTCTGGTCGTAGCTCACGAAGAGCCCCTGGGCCTGCAAGATGGCGTCGACGAGGGCGCCCGCGTCGGCGTAGTAGTCGACCACGGTGATGGCCTTCGCCGTCACCCCCTGGTAGGTGCTCCCCCCGTTGTCGTAGGACCCGCCCACCGTGCCGGCGGCGCAGAGGGGCGCGTAGTAGTCGAGGGTGACCGGGAACTCCCGTCCCCCCGAGCAGTGGGACCGGTCGCCCGAGGCCGTGGCGGCCGACGCCGGGGCGCCGTTGCCGGTGCCCGTGCCCGACGCCGCCGACGAGCCGTAGGTCGAGGGGAAGACCCCGATGATCACCCCCTGGACCGCCAGCACTGCCGCCAGCGGCAGGTAGCGGCGAACCACCTTGTCGATCCTCCCCACTGGCCCCCCCTGCATCAGTGGTGTCGAACCAGCCTAGACACCTCCCGGCTCCATGGCCATGGCACGTTCCTCGTCCCCGTCGGCTGGACCGGCCCACGTAGCCTCGGCGGATGCGCTTCGACCTGTGGCTCCCGACGGCCAATCCCTCGCCACACCCCGCTACCTCGAGGTCGTCTGCCAGGAGGCAGAAGCGCGCCATGTCGACCGGATCTGGGTCGGCGAGCATGTCGTCCTTTTTGACGACTACGCCTCGCGGTACCCGTACGCCGCCGACGGCAGGATCCCGGTGGGCGGGGAGACGGGGCTCCTCGACCCTCTGGTGACACTGGCGTTCATGGCCGCCCACACCACGCGGGTGCGGCTCGGGACGGCGATGTGCCTGCTGCCCCAGCGCAATCCCGTCTACACCGCCAAGGAGGTCGCCAGTCTCGACTGGCTGTCGGGTGGCCGGGTCGACTTCGGGGTGGGCGTCGGATGGCTGCGAGAGGAGTTCGAGGCGCTGGGCGTGCCCTGGCCGGCGCGCGGTCGCCGGACCGACGAGTACCTTGCGGTGGTGAGGGCGCTGTGGGAGGACGATCCCTCGGAGTTCCACGGCGAGCTGTTCGACCTCCCCGCCTGCCGCCAGCAGCCCAAGCCCCTCCAACGGCCGGTGCCCGTCCACGTGGGTGGCGAGAGCGACGCCGCCCTCAGGCGGGTGGCCCGCCGGGCCAACGGGTGGGTCCCCTTCGACCAGGACCCCGAGGCCCTCGCCCGCCTCATGGGACGGCTCGACGAGGCCCTCGAGGCCGAGGGCCGGCGGCGCCCGGAGATCGAGGTCACCGTCTGTCCCTACTTGAAAGCCACGTCGCCGGGGCAGGTCGCCGACTACGCCGAGGCCGGGGCCACGACGCTGGCGGCGGTCCTCTTGGCGTTCGACGAAAGCCAGGTTCCCGCGGCCTTCGACGCCCTCACCCCCCTCCAGGAGGCCGCCGGGGCGCTCGCCTAGTGCGCATTCCCCATTGTCATCGTGTTGGGCGGTCTGGGACACTGCCTTCCATGCGTGCAAGAGGACGTCTGGCCCGTGCGGCCGCGCTGACGGGGGCCGTGGCGGTGACGGCGACCCTGCTTGGGGTCCTGCCCGCCCAGGGCGCCCCCGCCGCTCGCCCCAGCGGGGGCAGGGCCGCGGGAGCTGGCCACGGCGGCGGTGCCCGTCACGGCGGTGGGGGCGGGCCTGCGCCGTTGGTCGACCACGGCGGCCCGGTCCTGGCCACCTCGACCACCTACGACATCTGGTGGGGCTCGGGCTTCCCGTCCGACGCCCAGTGGGCCATCGCCCACGAGCTCGACGGTTTCACCGGTTCCTCGTACCTGGGCATCGCCGGGCAGTACATGCGGGGCACGGCGATCTCCACCGCCTACGCCCGGACGCCGGTCCTCGACCCCTCGGCGCCCCCGAACTCGAGCCCGAAGGTCCAGACGATCGTGAACGAGGTCGCCAGGTTCTACCCGAACCCGGCGGCGGGGTCGGTGTTCTTCGTCTTCGTCTCCAACAAGCCGAGCGGTGCCAACTTCTGCGGCTGGCACTCCCCCGGGACGATCAACGGCACCCCCGTGGAGGTGGCCTACGTCCTCAACTGGGCCTCGGGCTGCGACCCGCTCCTGGCGACGGACCTGCACGCCAACACCCTCTCGGCCGGCACCCGGGCGTACGCCGACACCACCGCCCACGAGTTCATGGAGTCGGTGACCGATCCCCGCATCTCGGCCTGGTACGACAAGAACGGCCAGGAGATCGGCGACAAGTGCAACTTCGTCTACTCGGCCCCGGTCCTCTTGAGCAACGGCACCTCCTGGCAGATCCAAGAGGAGTGGTCGAACGCCATCGGGGGCTGCCAGCAGCAGTAGCCGGTCCGGGAGGGAACGGGATGGGAGGGCAGGCGGCGCCTTCGGGGCACGAGCTCAAAGACGGTGGTGTGACCGCCTTCGACGCCTGGGGCCACTACACGCGCAACTGGAGCCTGCACGCCAAGTGCACCTGCGGGGCCCTGTCGCCCGAAGGCCTCTCCCGGCGGCTGGTGCGGCGCTGGCACCGGGACCATCTGCGCCAGGTGCGCCGCACCTCGGGGTCGCTCCGGCCCCAAGGCTCCGGGACGCGCCGGGCGTCGCCTCCGTAGACTTCCGCCCCGATGGCGACAGCGGGGGTGCCGGAAGAGTCGGCCACTCGCCGGTCGCCGTGGATCTTCGGCGCAGTCCCCGACGTCGTCGTGTCGCTCACCTGGGTGCCGGTCTTCCTCGTGTGGCACGTCCTCGCCGGGGGCCCGTCGGCGGGCGCGGCCCGGGCCGCCGCCCAGGGCGTGACGCTGGCCCTGCTCGTCTCGTTCCTCCACCAG
>JAGWNV010000322.1 GCA_028872975.1 Acidobacteriota bacterium | reverse complement strand
GTCAGCCGGCGACGGCGAGCTCGGCGGTCCCGCTCAGGGGTTCGCCGAGATCGTTCTCGGCCCGGAAGGCCACGCCGACGCGCGTCTCGGCCCCGTCGCGCTCGACGCTCGTCACCGAGCCCGTGTAGCGGAGGCGGGACCCCGGGAACATGGGAACGCCCAGGCGGATGGCGAGACGGCGGACGGCGGCGTCCGGGCCCGCCCAGTCGGTGAGGAACCGGCTGCAGTAGGCGGTGTCGGAGAGGATGTTCATGAAGATGTCGGGGGCGCCCTGGCTCTGCGCGTAGTCGCGGTCGTGGTGGACGGGCATGAAGTCGCGCGTGGCGATGGCGCCGGCGACGATCACCGTCGGGGTGACCTCGATCTCCATGGGTGCCAGCTCGTCACCGACCTCGAGCGTCTCCCATGCCACGCCGTCCCGGGCGGGCGTGGTGGTCACCGGTCTTCCGAGCCCGGTGCATCGGCCGACGGGAGCGGCGGCTTGAACTTGAGGATGCGGAAGCGCTGGCGGCCGACGACCTCGCCGTGCTGGTCGGTGTAGGTCGTCACCCAGGTGACGAACCGGCCCGGGCCCAGCCTGGTCTGCTTCTCCTCGGAGATCTCCTCGAAGGCCGAGGCGGCCGACACGGTGTCGCCGAGGTGGAGGTAGCGGAGGATCTCGAACTCGGTGTTGGTGGCCAGGGTCCCGACGTAGCCGGCCTCGTCGAGCACCGACATGGCGGTGGGCCCGTCGACCTCCACCGGCGACCCGCCCCGTTCCCGGATCCCGGTGATCTTCGGCGTGGCCATCGTCCAGGTCTGGAGCATGAGCGGCGGCGCCACGATCCGGCCGTGGCGTGATCCGGCGGCGGCCTCGGGGTCGGTGTAGACCGGATTGCGGTCCTCGAAGGCGGCGGCCCAGTGGCGGATCATGGGCTGGTTGACGGGGTCGGGCCCCACCGTCTCCCCCCGCCCCACCGGCCGGCCCACCAGCGCGGCGAGCCGGTCGTCGAGGGATGTGGCCATGCCGATCTTCTAGCAAACCCCGGCCTCGGGGAGCGACGCGGCGGTAGCGTGCCGCCGGTGGAGGACCGCGTCAGCACCAGGCTCCTGCTCGAGTTGGGCGACGGGTCGGAGGCCGACGGCGCCGGCCGGGCCGCCGAGCTCACGGGCGATCCCGGCGTGCGCCGGGTGTCGTGGTGGCGCAATTGCGTCCCGGGACGCACCGAGCTCCCCATGCGGGTCCCCGACGGGACGCTCCTGGTCCTCGCCGAGCTCGACGAGGACGCCCCGCTCCCCGCCCCGCCCGGGGGCGCCACCGCCTTCGCATTCCGCCGCCACCGTCGTCCCAGCCAGGGGGTGCTCACCGGACGGCGGACGACGGGGCTCCTCGTGGTCTGGATCACCCCCCGGGCGCCGGAGCTGGCCGCCGGCCTTCGGGACTGGGGGGATTTCGTCCACATCCGCCACATCGCCGCGGCGGGGATCCCGGGGTTCTCCCAGATCGCCGTGTTCGAGAACGAGACGGCGCCCGACCCGCGCTACATGCACCTCTACGAATTCGACGGCGACGATCCCGAGGCGACCTACCAGACCATGGTGGGCCACGTGGCGCCCCGCCTGGGTGGGACCGGGAGCGAGGAGTTCGCCGCCTGGGCGGACTGGCGGGCGCCCGGGGGCCGGCTCTGGTACTGCAACACCTTCGCCCTCGCCGGCGACACCGGCCCGTCCCTCTGAGCGGGACCCCTCGGGATCCACCGCGGCGCGGGGTCGCCAGCGGAGAATTCGCCCGATGCAGGGCACGGTCACCCACGCCGACGGCACCGCCGTCCCCGCCGTCGCCGACGACCTGCGGCGCCGCTGCCAGGGCACGGAGTTCTTCTGGCTGGACCTCGACGGCCTGGATGCCGACGCCACCGAGCTGCTCCTCCAGGGCTACGGCTTCCACCCTCTCGCCGTGGAGGACGCCGAGCACTTCGGCCAGCGGCCCAAGCTGGACGACTACGAGGCGTTCACCTACCTGGTGGCCTACGGGGCCAGTCCCGACGACCGCTCGGTCACCGTCGAGGTCCACCTCTTCTATTCCCCCGGACGGCTCGTGACCGTCCACCACGGCCAGAGCGCCCTCATGGACACAGCCCGCACCCGGTTCTCACGGCACGGGGCCGGCGGGCTCTCGCCTCCCGAGGTCTCCGCCCTCTACGTCGTCGTCGACACCCTCATCGACAGCTTCTTCCCCGTCCTGGCCGAATTCGACGACAAGATCGACCGCCTCGAGGACGAGATCCTGCAGGCCCCCACCGAGAGCCAGCTCGGTGAGCTGTTCGCCATGAAGCGCACCCTGGTGTCGCTGCGCAAGGTGGTGACCCCCCAGCGCGACCTCTTCGCCGCCCTCCTG
>JAGWNV010000321.1 GCA_028872975.1 Acidobacteriota bacterium | reverse complement strand
GCCGCCCCGGTGGCGGGTTCGGCGGCCGTGGCGGTGGCGGTGGCGGGTTCGGCGGTGGCCGTCCCGGCGGGCCCCCCGGCGGCGGCGGCCTGCGCGGTGGTCCCGGCGGCCGGGGAAGGCCGCCCCAGCGGCGGCCCCGGCGGCGGAGGCGGAACCTCGAGGAGCTCGAGCCGACCCAGCTCACCACCTACACGCCTTCCAACGCCCCCGTGCCCGAGCACGAGGTCATCGTCGAGCGGGGATCCACCCCCAGAGAGCTCGGCCCCAAGCTCAACCGGTCGGCCGGCGACGTGATCCGGTTCCTCTTCCTCCAGGGCGAGGTGGTGACCGCCACCCAGTCGCTCTCCGACGACATGATCGAGCTGTTCGCCGCCGAGCTCGGCGCCCAGGTCCGCCTGGTCGATCCCGGCGAGGAGCAGGAGGCCGAGCTCCAGGCCCGGTACTTCGAGGACGACGAGGAGGTCGACGAGTCGACGCTGCGTCCCCGGCCCCCGGTGGTCACCGTCATGGGCCACGTCGACCACGGCAAGACCCTCCTGCTCGACCGGATCCGCCAGGCCAACGTGGTGGCCGGCGAGGCGGGCGGCATCACCCAGCACATCGGCGCCTACCAGGCGCGGGTGGGCGAGAAGCTCATCACCTTCATCGACACCCCGGGCCACGAGGCCTTCACGGCCATGCGGGCACGGGGCGCCCAGGTGACCGACATCGTCATCCTGGTGGTGGCCGCCGACGACGGCGTCATGCCCCAGACGGTGGAGGCCATCAACCACGCCAAGGCCGCCGACGTGCCCATCATCGTGGCCGTCAACAAGGTCGACCGGCCCGACGCCGACGTGACCCGGGTCCTCCAGCAGCTCTCCGAGCAGGGGCTCGTCCCCGAGGCCTGGGGCGGCGACACCATCGTGGTGGAGGTCTCCGCCCTCCAGGCCCTCGGCATCGAGGACCTCCTCGAGCAGATCCTCCTCGTGGCCGAGGTGGAGGAGCTCGAGGCCAGTCCCGAGGGCCGGGCCCGGGGCACCGTGCTCGAGGCCAACCTCGAGGTGGGCCGGGGCCCGGTGGCCACGGTCATCGTCCAGAACGGCACCCTGCGGGTGGGCGACTCGGTCGTGGCCGGTGCCGCCTGGGGCAAGGTGAAGGCGCTCATCGACGACCAGGGCGAGCAGGTGAAAGAGGCCCTCCCGTCCATGCCCGTGCAGCTGCTCGGCTTCTCCGAGCCGCCTGCGGCCGGCGACGAGTTCCGGGAGACGACCGAGCAGTCCACGGCCCGCACCATCGCCGAGGCCCGGGAGCGCCGGTACCGGGTGGCCGGTCACGCCCCCTCGCCCACGGCACCCGGGGCCAAGCTCGAGGACCTCTTCGAGCAGATCCAGCGGGGCGAGGCGGCCACGCTCAACCTCATCCTGAAGACCGACGTCCAGGGCACCTTGGAGGCCATCACCGAGAGCGTCCGCAAGCTCGAACGCCCCGAGGTGAAGCTGAGCTTTGTCCACCGGGCCGTGGGCGGGATCACCCAGTACGACGTGGAGCTGGCCGCCGCCTCCAACGCCACCATCATCGGCTTCAACGTCCGGCCCGACCGCCGGGCCCGGGAGCTGGCCGCCGAGCGCGACGTCGAGCTGCGGACCTACGAGATCATCTACAAGCTCCTCGAGGACCTCGAGGCCGCCATGGTGGGCATGCTCGCCCCCGAGTACGAGGAGATCGTCACCGGCGACGCCGAGGTCCGGGCCGTCTTCCGGGTGCCGAGGGTCGGCGCCGTGGCGGGATGTCTCGTGCAGAACGGCACCATCACGAGGGGATCGAAGGTCCGGTTCCTCCGCGAGGGCGTCATCATCTGGAAGGGGACGATCACCTCCCTGCGGCGGTTCAAGGACGACGTGCGCGAGGTCCAGGCCGGCTTCGAGTGCGGTATCGGTCTGTCGGACTTCCAGGACCTGAAGGACGGCGACGTGATCGAGACGTACGAGGAGCGGGAGGTGCCCCGCACCTGAGCCCGGGCCGACGCCGCCAGCCGCCCGCGCCCGGCCGCTACCCGCGCACCGCCCGCGTCAACGAGCTGCTGCGCGAGGTGGTGGCCGAGTCCCTCGAGCGGCTCGCCGACGGCGACGACCGGCTCAGACTGCTCACCGTCACCGCCGTCGAGGTGACGCCCGACCTGCGCCAGGCCGTCGTCTACCTGAGCTCGCTCTCCGACCCGGCCGCCGACGCCCTCGGCGAGCACCGAATCCAGCTCCAACAGGCCATCGGCCGCCAGGTCCGCATGAAGCGCACCCCGCTTCTGTCCTTCGCCACCGACCCCGGCGTCGTCCACGGGAGCCGGGTCGAGGAGATCCTCCGCCACCTCCACGACGACGACGCCGACCGGGCCGCCGGCGCCGGGGACGACGGTGGGGAGG
>JAGWNV010000320.1 GCA_028872975.1 Acidobacteriota bacterium | reverse complement strand
GTGCGTGGTGGTCCCCCACCAACCGGATCTCCGCGTCGGGGACCAGGGCCCGCAGCGCCGGTCCGAGCTCTCCGGCCAGCCATCGGGCGGCGTCGATGTTGGGCGGGTAGGTGAGCAGCCCCTGGAAGAGGACGGTGGGGGGCGAGCCGACGGCGATCCTCCCGACCGGGTTCCGCACCGGCCGGTACCCGTTGGGGACCACGGCCACGTCGGCCAGGCCGATACCGGCGGCGCGCTCGGCATCGAGGTCGCTGCACACGGCGACGGCGGACACCCGTCCACCGGCGTGCCGGTAGAGGCGCCCCCACCGGCGGATCTCCTCGTGGGCCACCGCGGTGCTGGCCCTCCGGCGGGCCCGCTCGGCCCAACCGGTCGGCGCCGGGCGCGGCACCGACAGCCGGGCGGCGACCTTCTGGTCCTCCAGGTCGTCCAGATCGAGGATGGTGGGGGCGAGGACCGGCTCGCCGGCCAGTACCCACGGGCGCGCCCCGAAGAACCACACCAGGTCGTACCGGCCGGTCATGGCCCGGGCCAGCGCCCGCTGCACGGTCGACCGGTCCTGCCAGGGAAGCTCGATGGGCATCGAGGGCCGCCGGAGGGTCGACAGCAGGCCGGCGCCCGACGCCGGCCGGTTGTCGAATCCGACCCGGGTCACCTTGGCCAGTCCCAGCGACTCGTCGGGCCGGTCGAAGTCGGTGCGGAACCGGGAGATCACCGAGCACAGTTCGACGTCGCCGCACCCCCGCAGGGCCCGGAGCACCAGGGCCAGCCGCATCCGGGGGCCCCGGTCCTCGGGCCAGGGGTAGTCGCCGGCGACGACCAAGGTTCTCATTGACGCCCTCACGATGGACACTGATCCCCTCGGGGTGCACGATCGGCACCGCCTGCCGGTCCCGGCCGGGATCCGACGATGGTAGCGGAGTGGGTGGAACGGGCCCTGGTAGGGTTTCCTGGCCCGGGTGGCCGGTAGCGGGGGGGGCCGCCCATGACCGAACGCACAACCGATGCAGTGGGATCGACCGGGGTGCCCCTGGTGCTGCACGTGATCCCCACGGCGCGGGCCCGTGGCGCCCAGCGCGAGGCGCGGACGGTGGCCGACCACCTGGAATCGCCGGGGCGGCGGGCGCACCGGGTGCTCAGCCTGTTCGACGGACCGGACGAGGTGGTGGTGGATGCCTCACTCGGCCACCGGCACCGGGGTTCCGCCGGTGTCGGATTCGATCCGAGCCTGGTCCTCCGGCTGCGGGCCACCCTGGCCGCCATGGACCCCGAGGTGGTGGTGGCCCACGGGAGCGAGCCACTGAAGTACCTGGTCCCGGCCATGTTCGGCCGGCGGCGGCCGCTGGTCTATTACGCCATCGGTACCTACTCGGGGTCCGACCACCCCCTGCAGCTCCGCCTGTGGCGGCACCTGGTGGCCCGGGCCGACGTGGTGGCCGCCGTGGGCGAGGAGGTCCGCGACGAGTGCCTCGACCGGCTGGGCGTGACGCCAGGTCGGGTGACCCTCGCCCTGAACGGTCGCGACCCGGAGATCTTCCACCCCTCCGAGGAGGAGGAGGAGGAGGAGGAGGAGGAGGAGGAGGAGGAGGAGGAGGAGGAGGACGTGGAGGTCGGGCGCACCGCCGTGGTCATCTTCGTGGGGGCCCTGACCGGGAGCAAGGGCCCCGACCACTTCGTCGAGGTCGTGTCCGGGCTGCGGGCCCTCGGGATCTCCTTCGAGGCCAAGTTGATAGGTGACGGCCCCTTGGCGACGTCGCTGCTCGGGCCGGCTGAGGATGCCGGGATCACGGTGCTCGGCCCCCGGTCCGACGTCGCCGACCAGATGCGGGGGGCCGACGTCCTGGTGTTCCCCAGCCGCCCGGCCGGCGAGGGCATGCCCGGCGTGCTCATCGAGGCGGGGCTGTCGGGGCTCCCGGTGGTGGCCACGGCGGTGCCCGGCGTGGGCTCGATCGTGAGGGACGGCGAGACCGGGCTCGTCGTGCCGGTCGACGACGTGGCGGCCATGACCTCGGCCGCAGCCCGGCTGCTCGGCGACCCCGCTCTCCGGGCCGCCATGGGCCGAACCGCCAGGGCGCACTGCCGCGACCGGTTCGGCCTGGACGTCGTGGGCGAGCGATGGATGGCCCTGCTCGAGCCCCTGGTGGAGTCGGGCGCCGACCGGCGACGGGGGCCCGGGTGAACCGTCCGGGGTGTCGGGTGGGCGACAATGTGGCCCGGCTACTGCCCGGGCGAGGGAGGTCCGACCCATTGACGACGAAGCGGAGCGACCGGTGACAGAACCGCCGGCACCCAAGCGGGGCGCGCCCCCGGCCCTGGACGGCCCCCAGGACCCCCGCGGCAAGCGGCAGTGGGCGAGCCTGTATGCGTGGTCGTTGCTGGCGGCCCGGAAGAACCCCGAGTTCT
>JAGWNV010000042.1 GCA_028872975.1 Acidobacteriota bacterium | reverse complement strand
TCACGCCGCGTTGTGCTGGCGGGCGCAAGGCGCGTCGCGCCGGGCGGTATAATCGCGCGTTCTTTTGTGGCCCCGGTCGCGCCGGGACTATCATTCCTGTGGTACGCATTCCTGAGGAGCACGTAATGGCAACGACGCTGGAATCATCCAAAGTGGGCACGCGCGTGGAATCCGACAGCATGGGGCAGATCGAAGTCCCGGCCAACGTCTACTGGGGCGCGCAGACGCAGCGCTCGCTGTTGCACTTCAACATCGGGCGCGACACCATGCCCCCGGAGCTGATCCGCGCCTTCGGCACCCTGAAGAAGGCCTGCGCCCTGGTGAACCAGGACCTGGGCAAGCTGCCGGCGGACAAAGCCAAGCTGATCGTCGCCGCCGCCGACGAGGTGATCGCCGGCCGCCTCAACGAGCAGTTCCCGCTGCGTATCTGGCAGACGGGCAGCGGCACGCAGACCAACATGAACGTGAACGAGGTGATCTCCAACCGCGCCATCGAAATGGCGGGCGGAACGATGGGGTCCAAGAGCCCCGTCCATCCCAACGATCACGTCAACATGTCGCAATCCTCCAACGACACTTTCCCCGCGGCCATGCACATCGCCGCCGCCGAGCGCGTCCGCAACGCGCTCATCCCGGCCATCCAGACGGTGCGCGACGCCATCGCCGCCAAGGCCGATGAGTTCAAGGACATCGTCAAGATCGGCCGCACCCACCTGCAGGACGCCGTGCCGCTCACCATCGGGCAGGAGTTCTCCGGCTGGGCCAGCCTGCTGGAACGCGACATCCACCGCCTGGAGCAGGTGCTGGACGGCCTCTACGACCTGGCCATCGGCGGCACCGCGGTGGGCACCGGCCTCAACACCCATCCCGAGTTCGCCGAGCGCGCCGCGAAGAAGATCGCCGAGTTAACCGGCCTGCCTTTCCGCTCGCACCCCAACAAGTTCGCTGCGCTCTCCGCCCACGACGAAATCGTCTTCGCGCAGGGCGCGCTGCACACCCTTGCGGCCTCGCTGGTGAAAATCTCCAACGACATCCGCTGGCTGGCTTCCGGGCCGCGTTGCGGGCTGGGCGAGCTCGCCATCCCGGAGAACGAGCCCGGCTCCTCCATCATGCCGGGCAAGGTCAACCCCACGCAGTGCGAGGCCATGATCATGGTGTGCATCCAGGTCATGGGCAACGACGCCGCCGTGGCCGTGGCCGGCAGCCGGGGCAACCTCGAGCTCAACGTCTGCAAGCCCGTGATCATCCACAACGTGCTGCACTCGATCAGGCTCCTCACCGACGCCACCCGGACCTTCCGGGAGTTCGCCGTGGAGGGCCTCGAGGCCGACCGCGACCGCATCGCCGGCCACGTCCGGGACTCGCTCATGCTCGTCACCGCCCTGAGCCCGATCATCGGCTACGACAAGGCGGCCGAGGTGGCGAAGAAGGCCCATCACGACGGGTCCACCCTGCGCCAGGCGTCGGTCGCCCTCGGGTACCTGACCGCCGAGGAGTTCGACCAGGCGGTGCGGCCCGAGGACATGATCCACCCCACGTGACCCGGCACCGCCGGGGGCGCCCCGGCCGGGCGGCGCCGAAGGAGAGGAGCGGAACGTGACCGTGCTCGATCCCGATGCCGTGGACCGTGCCTTGGCCGGGGGCCTGGGCTGGGAGCGGTCGGGGGACGAGCTCGTGAAGGTCCGGACGGGCCGGGACTTCGCCGACGCGCTCGGCTACGTGAACGCCGTGGGCGCCCTGGCCGAGGCCGCCGACCACCATCCCGACGTCGACATCCGCTGGAACACCGTGACGCTTCGCCTCTCCACCCACTCGGCGGGCGGCATCACCGAGAAGGACCTCGACCTCGCCCGCCGCATCGACGCCTTGGCGCAGGAGGCCGGCGGCCGGTGACGCCCCGGCGGTCCCGCCGGTGGCGGTACGTGCCGGCGGCCGCCCTCGAGGGCCGTCCCCATGTCGTGGTGGACGGCGCCCCGCGTCCGGGCACGCGCTGCACCTTGTCCCACTGGCCCGCCACCCCGACGCCCGAGGAGCTGTGGGCCGACACCTCGGCCGGCATCGTCCGCCGGGCCCTGGCCCGTCCCCGGTCCCTGCCCAAGGGCGTCGAGGTGGCCACCATCGACCACTACGACGCCGACGGGATCATCGCCCTGGGGCTGCTCACCGTCGACGGCCTCGACGAGCGCTGCGGCGACCGCCTCGAGCGCGCCGCCGCCGCCGGGGACTTCGACGTCGTGGCCGACCGCCGGGACGCCCTCGTGGCCTTCGCCCTGGGCGCCCTCGGCAGGGCCGAGGCAGGCGGAGGGCCCGGGAGCGGGGGAGACGACCTCGCCGCGGCGGCGGCCCGGGGCCTCGAGGCGCTGCCCGGCCTCGCCGAGGACCCGGGGGAATTCGAGGCCCTGTGGGGGGCCGAGGCCGCCGCCTACGACGCGGCGGTGGCCCTGGCCGCCGACGGCGCCCTCGGTATCGAGGAGCACCCCCAGCGCGACCTGGCCGTGGTGCGCGTCGACCCCGCCGTGGCGGCGGCGGCCGGGGCCGGATGGGCCGGGGCCGTCGTGCACCGGGCCGTGGTCCACAGCGCCACCTCCTGCCTGCGGGTCGCCACCGTCGCCGGCGACCGGCTCGAGGTCCGGTACCGCTACGAGACCTGGGTGCGCCTGGCCAGCCGCCGGCCCCGGCCCCGAGTCGACCTCGGGGCCCTCGCCCGCACCCTGACCGAGGCCGAGCCGGACGGGGGCAGCTGGCTCTTCGACGGCGCCGGGGCCATCACCCCGGCGCTCCACCGTCCCGGCGGCGCCCCGAGCGGCCTCGACCCCGAGCGGTTCCTCACCCTCGTCGGTGCCGCCCTCGACGACCTCGACCGGGGGGCCCCGGCCTGGGACCCCTACGCCCGGGTCGGCTCGGTCCCCGTCACCGGGTAGGGCGGCCGGGACGAGGGCGCCGCCGTTGGGGGGCCTCCACGGCGAGGGCGGCCCCCCAGGGCCGAAGGTCCCCGCAGGGGGGGACGGCGGGCCCTGGGCGGGGCCGGGCCCCGCGACGACAGTGGCGACATGGCAGGCCGGGAGTTCTGGCTCACCTGGCGCACGGCGTCGGTCGGCGGGTGCCGGGTCGCCTACGGGGAGGCGGGGGAGGGGCCCACCGTGGTCTTCCTCCACGGCTGGGGCCTCGACCACCGGGCCTACAAGGCGGCCCTGGCCCGGCTGGTGGCCGCCGGCCTGCACGTGGTCGCCCCCGCCCTGCCCGGGTTCGGGGGGTCGGACCCCATCGGCGCCTCCCGGACCTCGGTGCGGGGGTTCGCCGACTGGCTGGAGGAGCTGTGCGAGGTCCTCGGCCTGGAGGAGGTGGTGGCCATGGGCCACTCCTTCGGGGGGGCCGTCGCCATCGCCTTCGCCCACGACCATCCCCACCGGGTCCGGGCCCTCGTCCTCGTGAACTCCATCGGCGCCTCGGCCTGGGCGCACCGGGGCGGGGCGCTGCGGTCGATGGCCGAGCGGCCCCTGTGGGACTGGGGGCTGCACCTCCCCGAGGACCTCTGGCCGGTCCGCCAGGTCCGCCGGGTGCTGCCCGTGGTGGTGGCCGAGGCGGCCGGGAACCTCCTCCGCCAGCCGGCCGCCTTCTGGCGGGTGGCCAAGATGGCCCGTCAGGCGGACCTCACCACCGAGCTCGAGGTGCTGAAGGCCCGGCGCCTTCCCGTCGTCGTGCTCTGGGGGGAGCGGGACCGCCTCGTCACCCGGCCCGCCTTCGAGGAGATGTGCCGGCTCCTCGGGGCGCCCCCGGCGGTGACGGTGGGAGGGAGCCACGCCTGGCTGATCGCCGAGCCCGACACCTTCGGCGAGGTCATGACCAACGTGGCCGCCGTCATCGGCCTCGTCGACGACGAGGAGGCCCCTGCCGCCGTCAACGAGGCGTAGTCGCCACCTCCGCCGCCCTCAGGGCGTGGCGTCGAGGGGGAGGTCCCAGAGGGGGAACCACCGCGACAGGTCGTCCTCGACGGGCAGGTCGGAGCCGACGAGGCTCCGGATGCGCAGCTCGAGCTCGCTGTCGCGCTGCTCCTCGCCGGTGGGGGCGAAGGGGTAGAAGGTGCCCCGCTTGGCCAGGTAGACGAGATAGAGGGGCCGGCTCACGGCGTCGGGCACGTCGGCGGCGTCCCCGGGTCGGAAGCCGAAGACCGAGCAGAGCAGCTGGGTGCTCCACCCGGCCTCCTCGAGCGAGGAGTGGACGACGTGGGCCCGGGTCACGATGTCGTCGATGCCGGCACCCTCGATCAGGATCCAGCGGTAGCCGAAGCGGTCCCCCACGTGGGTGACGGGCGGGGCCCCGTCGGTGGCGAGGACCTGCTCGAGCTCCTTCTGGACCTCCTCGAAGGGCTGGCCGGCGGGCGGCTTGAAGCAGACCCCGGCCTTGCCGCTCGGCACGAGGCCCGCCGACGCCTGGAGGGTGACCGCCGCCGAGGGCAGGGCGAAGAGGGCGTCGAGGTTGGCCCGGACCGGCTTGGTCCGGCCGAAGATGGTGTCGAGGAGCCCCATCAGGATCCCTCCTGCGCCGGGCCGGGCCGCCTCACGCGGCGGGGCCGCTCATCTCCGCCTCCAGGCGGGCGAGCTGGTCGAGGCGCTTCTGGAGCGGCGGGTGGGTCGAGAACAGCGACGAGATGCTCGCCCCCTTGGCCAGGGCGGGGGTGAAGAAGAAGGCGTTGAAGTGCTCGGCGGTGCGCAGGTCGCGCGTCGGGATGCGGCCCAGCTCACCGGTGACCTTCACGAGGGCCGAGGCCAGGAGCGAGGGCCGGCCGATGAGGATGGCCCCCGAGCGGTCGGCGGCGAGCTCCCGGTAGCGCGACAGGGCCATGGTGAGGAGGAAGCTGATGGCGTAGACGGCGGCCGACACGGCGATGACGGCCAGCTCCACCAGCGCGGCGTTGTCGTTGCCCCGCTCGTCGCCGAAGCCGCCGAACATCCCGGCGTAGAGGGTGAAGCGGGTGATGAGGCCGGCCACCATGCCGAGGAAGCTGGCGATGGTCATGACGGCGACGTCGCGGTGGGCGACGTGGGAGAGCTCGTGGGCCAGGACGGCCTCGAGCTCGGGCTCCGACAGCCGCCGCATGATCCCCCGGGTGGCGCACACCACGGCGTTGGAGGGGTTGCGGCCGGTGGCGAAGGCGTTGGGCATGTCCACCTCGGCCACCGCCACCCGGGGCTTCTTCATGTCGGCCAGGGCGCAGAGTCGGTCCACCACGGCGTGGAGCTCGGGCTCCTGCTCGGGGGTGACCACGTGGCCGTTCATGCCGAAGAGGGCGATCTTGTCGGAGAACCAGTACTGGACGAAGAGGAAGCCCCCGGCGATGACGACGACGAGGATGACGCTTCGCAGGAAGTACCACAGGGCGCCCACGAAGAGGGCGTAGAGGACGACCATGAGGAGCCCGGTCAGGAACATCCGGGTGTTGAGCTCGCGGTCGGGGGGGATGCGGCGGCTGATCGCCATCAGGGGTTCACCTCGGGGTGCTCGGGTCGTGCCTCGGTCGCCGCGCCGGCGGTCTCGGTCCCGCCGGCGCCGGCGCCCAGCTGGGCGGCGGGGGCGGTGCCCAGCTCGGCCTTCAGCTGGGCCAGCTCCTGGTCCACCTGGGAGCCGCTCGCCACCTTGTCGAGCTGGGCCTGGATGTCGTCGGTGTTGGTGGTGAGGTCGGTGAGGGCCCCCGAGGCGAGGAGCTCGTCGATGGCCCCGGCCCGGGCCTGCATGTCGGCGATCTTGTCCTGGGCCCGCTGGAGGGCCATGCCGGCGTCGCCCATGGAGGCGCTGATGCCGGCGGCCGCCTCCCCGATGCGCGACTGGGCCTCGGCGGCGGTGTAGGTGGCCTTCATCGTCTCCTTGCGGGTCCGGAAGGTCTCGACCTGGCCCTGGAGGCGCTGGAGGGTCTCGGTCAGCTTCTCCTGCTGGGCGGCGATCTGGCCGTGCTGGTTCTCGAGCTCGGCGAGCTCGGCGGCCACCGCCGCCCGGCGGGAGAGGGCCTCGCGGGCGAGGTCCTCGCGATCCTGGGTGAGGGCCTGGCGGGCCTGGTCCTGGAGCTTGGCCCCCTGGGTCTGGAGCTGGGCGGCCTGGAGCTCGATGCGCTTCTTGGCCGTGGCCACCTCGGCCACCGACCGGCGGACCTTCTGGAGGTTCTCGAGCTGCTTCTCGTAGGAGAGGTCGAGGGTGTCGCGCGGGTCCTCGGCCCGGTCGAGGAGCTTGTTGGTCTTGGCCCGGAAGATGTTGGCGAGGCGCTGGAACACGCCCATGAAGGTGGGCCCCCTTGTCCTGCGGGTTCGAGCCGTGCCCGGGAGCGCGAACGCCCTGCCCGGGCAGGGCCAGGTCACCGACGAGCATAGGTGCCCGGTCCCCGGCCGGTGCCGCGGTGAGCAGGGGCGGGCGGCGGTGCCGGTACCGTGTCCCTGGTGACCGACCAGCGGTGCCTCATGACGGTGCACGCCCACCCCGACGACGAGGCGTCGAAGGGGGCGGCCACCGCCGCCCGGTACCACGACCAGGGCGTCCGCACCGTCCTCGTCTGCTGCACGGGGGGCGAGGCGGGCGACATCCTGAACCCGGCCATGGACACCCCCGAGGTCCGCGCCGACCTCCCCGCCGTCCGCCTCCGCGAGCTCGAGGCCTCCGCCGCCATCATCGGCTACGACGAGGTCGTCCTCCTCGGCTACCGGGACTCGGGGATGCCCGGGACGCCCGAGAACGAGGACCCGGCGTCCTTCGCCCAGGCCCCGCTCGACGAGGCGGTGGGCCGGCTGGTGGCGGCGGTGCGGCGGGAGCGGCCCCAGGTGCTCGTCACCTACGACGAGGACCAGCAGGGCTACCCGCATCCCGACCACCTCCGGGTCCACGACATCTCGGTGGCCGCCTTCCACGCCGCCGCCGACGGCGACGCCTTCCCCGGCGCCGGGGACCCCTGGCAGATCCAGAAGCTCTACTACGTCGGCTTCTCCGGGGAGCGGGTCCTCGCCATGCACGCCAAGTTCCTGGAGCTGGGACTCGAGTCGCCCTTCGACGAGGCCTGGCTGGAGCGGGCCCGGTCCTTCGGGCGGGCCTACACCACCCACATCGACATCAGCGACTACACCGACGTCCGGCGCCGGGCCCTCTTGGCCCACGCCACCCAGATCGACCCCAGCTCGCCCTTCTGGTTCGGCCTCCCACCCGAGGTCCTCCGCGACGTCCACCCCGTCGACGAGTACGTCCTCGCCCGGGTGGCCCCCGGCCCCGACCAGCCGGCCATGGCCGCCGGGGACCCCGGCGCCCCGGGCCTCCCCGCCCACGTGGGGGAGCCCGAGGACGACCTGTTCGCCGGGGTGCGGGACACCGCCACGCGCTAGGCGCCCCCACTCGGTGGGGGCGACCGGCACTCGGTAACATGCGCGGGCGCGGCCCAGTCCGCGCCCACGGGGCCGGACAGGGCCCGACGGCACGCTGCGACCCAGGGAGGCACCGCATGTCCAAGTGGCTGAGCCAGGAGTGGCTGGACGAGAGCAGGAAGATGGCCGAGGGCCAGCCCGAGCGTCCGGGGGCCTCGGCCCGCATGCAGTACGTCGTCACCGGCGGGCCCGAGGGCGACATCGAGTACTACTGGATCCTCGAGAACGGCAAGCTCGAGGACACCCGGCTCGGCCACCTCGACGACGCCGAGGTCACCCTCACCACCGGCTACGACGACGCCGTGAAGATCCAGAAGGGCGAGCTCGACGCCAACGCCGCCTTCATGCAGGGCAAGGTCAAGGTGACGGGCAACATGGCCAAGGTCATGTCGCTCCTGCCCATCACGAACGCCCCCGAGTACAAGCAGCTCCAGGCCGACATCGCGGCGATCACCGAGTTCTGAGCCCGCTGCGGGCCGGTGCCGGGCCCGGGTCCGGCCCGCAGGTCCGGGCCGGGCTCAGCCCCGCATGAGGCCGCGCAGGGGCCGGTAGCCGAGGAGCGTCACCCCGGCGTCGTCCAGGGCGGCCCGCAGGGGCCCGTCGCCGGCCATGAGCTCGTGGTCGTGGACCCGCGCCGGCCAGTCGGCGCAGAGGGCGAAGAGCTCGGGGGTGGCCACCGCCGGGTGGACGCAGATCTCGGTCACCCCGGGGCCGAGGTCGGCCACGGCGTCGAGGAGGGCGCCGTCGGAGCCCATGCCGGCGGCCCGGACGAGCTGGTCGGGGAAGACCACGCCCTCGTCGGCGGCGAGGCGCCGGAAGGGGAAGCCGGCGTGGGCCTCTCCGTCGGCGCCCGAGAGGCGGATCGGCAGGCGGAACTCGACGGCGAGCTCCAGATAGACGTCGAAGAACTCGGGCCGGAACTGGAGGGCCCCGAGATGGGCGTCGAGGTGGCTCACGTCGAAGCCCCACAGGATGGCCCGCTCCACCTGGGCCCGGCACTCCCGCCGCACTTCGTCGAGATCGGCGTGGTCCCAGACGTCGTGGACGGTCCGGGGGAAGCCCCCGTCGCCGTCGAGGAGGGAGGGGGCCTGGGTGATGGGCCCCCACCGGTACAGGTCGAGCTCGGCGTTCAAGGTGAGGTGGACGCCCACGTCCTCGCCCCGGTACTCGGCGGCCGCCCCCCGGGCCCAGGGGCAGGGGACCATCAGGCTGGCGCTGGTGGCGAGGCCGCCCCGCATGGCCTCGTAGACCCCCACGTTGGCGGCGTGGCAGAAGCCGAGGTCGTCACAGGTGAGGATGACCAGCTTGGCCCCGGCGCCGTATCCCAGGCGCTCGGCCAGCGTCGGCATGGGCCCGACGGTACACCGGGGGCTCCTGCGCTCAGGCGGCGCTGGGCCGCCCCCGGCGCTCGGTGCGCTCCCGGGAGGTGGCGGCCAGGGTGGCCCGGGCCCGGGCGATGCCGGCCATCCCGGCCCGCCGCGTGCGGGCGTCGATCCGCCAGTCGACGGCCGGACGGGCCCGGGCGGGCGCCGGGCGGTCGGCGGGGGGGCGCCTCGCCTCCTCGATGGCCAAGGGCAGGTGCTGCTGCATGTGGCCATGGTGCAGCAGGGGTGTAACACTCGGCCGGTGGAGCGCTACGGGATCACGGTCCCCTTCGACGACGTCCCGCTGTCGGACCACCCCCGGCTGTACGCCCGCCTGGCCGAGCTCGGCTACAGCGACGTGTGGACGGGCGAGGCGAACGCCGCCGACGGCTTCACCCCTCTGGCCGTGGCCGCCCTGAGCGCCCCGGCACTCAAGCTGGGCACGGCCGTCGTGCCCGTCTACACCCGAGGGCCGGGGCTGCTCGCCATGCAGGCCGCCACCATGGCCGAGCTCGCCCCGGGCCGGTTCGCCCTCGGCATCGGGTCCTCGTCGGACGTGATCGTGGAGCGGTGGAACGCCGGGTCGTTCCACGAGCCCTACAAGCGGGTGCGCGACACGGTCCGGTTCCTCCGCCACGCCCTGTCGGGGGAGAAGGTCGACCACGAGTACGAGACCTTCACCGTCCGGGGCTTCCGCCTGGCCCGGCCCGTGCCCGAGCCCCCGCCCGTCTACGTCGCCGCCCTGCGGTCGGGGATGCTCCGCCTGGCGGGCCGGGAGGCCGACGGGGCCATCGTGAACTGGCTGTCGGCCGAGGACGTCCGCCAGGTGGCCCCCGAGGTGGGGGAGGGCAAGGAGATCGTGGCCCGCATCTTCGTGTGCGCCACCGAGGACGCCGACCGGGCCCGGTTCGTGGGGCGGATGGCCATCGCCGCCTACCTGAACGTCGGGGTCTACGCCGCCTTCCACGAGTGGCTGGGCCGGGGGCCGCTGCTCCAGGGCATGTGGGACGCCTGGCGCGCCGGCGACCGCAAGGCGGCCGTGGCCGCCATCCCCGACGAGGTGGTCGACGCCCTCGTCGTCCACGGGCCGGCCGAGGAGTGCCGGCGCCACGTGCGGCGCTACGTCGACAACGGCGTCACCGTGCCGGTCCTCGCCATCCTCCCGGGCACCGACGACCTCGAGCGGGCCGTCGAGGGACTCGCCCCGGGCGCCTGAGCGGGGCGTCAGCCGCCGAGGACGGCGGCGAGGGCGTCGGGGAGGCGGGGATGGCGGAAGGCGAAACCGGCCGCCTCGAGGGCGGCGGGCAGGACGCGCTGGCTGGCCAGGACGAGCTCGTCGGCGAGTCCCCGGCCCAGCACCAGCCGCAGGGCGGGGGCGGGGACGGCCAGGACGGCGGGCCGGTGCAGGGCCCGGCCCAAGGCGGCGGTGAAGGCGGCGTTCGTGACTGGCTCGGGCGCGGTCACGTTGACCGGACCCCGCAGCCGGTCGTCGTCGAGCACACGGCGGAGGGCGGCCACCTCGTCGTCGAGCGACACCCAGCTCGTCCACTGCCGGCCGCTGCCGAGGCGCCCGCCGAGGCCGAGGCGGAACAGCCGGAGCTGCTTGCCGAGCGCCCCGCCGGAGGAGGCGAGGACGATGCCCGAGCGCAGGTGCACGGTGCGGACGCCGGCCTCCCGGGCCGCCGCCGCCGCCTCCTCCCACTCCCGGCAGAGGTCGGCGAGGAAGCCGGTGCCGGTGGGGCTCGACTCGGTGAGCACCTCGTCGCCCCGGTCGCCGTAGACGCCGAGGGCCGAGGCGCACACGAAGACGCCCGGGGCGGTGTCGAGGCCGGCGAGGGTGGTGGCGAGAAGCGACGTGGAGCGCACCCGGCTGTCGACGAGGAGCCGCCGCCGGGCCGCGTCCCAGCGCCGGTCGCCGATCCCCGCCCCGCCGAGGTGCACCACGGCGTCGGCGCCGGCCACGGCGGCGGGGTCCAGGGCGCCGGCATCGGGGTCCCAGGAGCGCTCACCGGGCCCGGCCGGACGGCGCACCAGCCGGCGTACCTCGTGGCCTTCGGCAGCGAGCCGGTGGCACAGGGCCCGACCCACGAGGCCGCTCGCGCCGCTCACCACGACCTGCATCGGTTGCTCCTTCGCTCGGGGCCCCGGCGCCGGAGAGGAGCGGCGCCAGGACCGTCCGGGAGGAGGTCGGGGGGCGTCAGTCCCCGGACGGCGCGTAGCGGGCCCGGACCTCGGCGTCGGTGGCCCGGACCTGGGCGGCCATGAGGGTCCGCTGCTCGATGAGGGCCTCGGCCAGGCGCACGTCGGCCAGGGCCAGCATGCGGACGGCGAGGAGCCCGGCGTTGCGGGCCCCGTTCACGGCCACCGTGGCCACCGGCACGCCCTTGGGCATCTGGACCATGGCGAGCAGCGAGTCGATGCCCCCCAGGTCGCCGACGGCGATGGGGACGCCGATCACCGGGAGGTGGGTGGCGGCGGCCAGCACCCCGGCGAGATGGGCGGCGCCGCCGGCGCCGGCGATCACGACCCGCATGCCCCGGCCGGCGGCGTCCCGGGCGAAGTCCAGGGCGTCGTCGGGCGTGCGGTGGGCGGAGAGCACCCGCACCTCGTAGGTGACGTCGAATTCCCGGAGGGCCTCGACGGCCCCCTCCATGACCGGGGTGTCCGACGCGCTGCCCATGACCACACCGACGAGAGGCACCGACATGGCGCCAGACCCTACCGGCGCGGGGACCCTGGCGGGGAATCGGTCAGCGGGCGACGGTGGTGTGCTTGAACTCGTTGAGCTCGAGATGGGCGCCGACGAGGCCGACGACGTGCTCGATGGTCGCCCGGGCCAGCTCGGCGTCGCCGGCGGGGCGGGTCATGATCCGGACGAACACGGCCTGGTCGCCGAGGACGAAGGTGGGCACCCCGAACACCTTGTGCTCGGCCACGGCATGCTCGTGGGCCTTCTTGAACAGCTCCCGGGGCCATCCTTCGTCGACCTCGGCGAAGACGGCCGCCGGGTCGGCCCCCGCCGCGGCCAGGGCGCCGGCCACCACCTGGCGGTCCCGGAGGTCCCGGCCCTCGTCGTGGCGGGCGGAGAAGAGGGCGAGGTGGACGTCGAGGAACCGGTCGGGGTCACGGTCGCGGACGACGAGGCCGGACTCCATGGCCAGCAGCTCGGGGGCCTTCTCGGGCTCGTCCCACACCGTGGTGCCCCCCTCCTCCACGTGCGCCTGGGAGAGGGAGAAGGGGAGGAACTCCACGTCCCAGCCCGCACCCCCCTTGAGGGCGGCCACCAGGTGCTCGTGGACGTTGCGGGCGAAAGGGCAGCGGTACTCGTAGGTGACGGCGAACGGGGGAGTGCTCATGGCAGGTGCAACCTTCCCGGCCACCCCCCGATTCCACTCCTCGGGAGCCGGGCCCCCCGGGGCCCGGGTCAGGCGCCGGTGGCGCCGGGGGCCCCGGCGGTCACGACGGGCCGGGCCGCCCCCTGGCCGTCGCCGGACTCGGCCATCTCGTCCATGCCGATGGGCCCCTCGGCCTGGCCGGCCAGGAACTGGCGGACGATGGGGTCGCCGCTCGAGCTCATCGACGCCTTGGACCCGAAGGCCACCAGGCGGGACCGGAAGAGCAGGCCCATGTAGTCGGCGGTCCGCATCACCGACTGGATGTTGTGGGTGATGACGAAGAAGGTGGCGCCGGTCTCGTGCTGGGCGGTGTTGACGAGGTCGTCGAGGTAGGCGACTCGGACCGGATCGAGGCCGGAGTCCGGTTCGTCGAAGAGGATGATCTTCGGCTCGAGCACGAGGGCCCGGGCCAGCCCGGCCCGCTTGCGCATGCCGCCGGAGACCTCGCCGGGGAGCTTCGAGAGGTGGTCGACGAGCCCGACCAGCTCGGCCTTCTGGAGCACGACGCCGCGGATCTCCCGCTCGGTCTTGCTGGTGTGCTCGCGCATGGGGAAGGCGATGTTGTCGTAGAGGCTCATGGAGCCGAAGAGGGCGCCGTCTTGGAAGAGGACCCCGAACTTCCGGCGGATGCGGAAGACGTCTTTGTCCCGGACCCCGACGATGGGCTCGCCGTCGACGAGGATCTGGCCCTGCTCGGGCTTGAGGAGCCCGATGATGACCTTGAGCATCACCGACTTCCCCGTCCCCGAGGGGCCCATGATGGCGGTGGTCTTGCCCCGGGGGACGTCGAAGGTGACGTCGCGCAGCACGGTGTGGCTGCCGAAGGACTTCGTGACGTTGCGGATGGAGATGATGGCGTCGCCGGCCGGCTCCTCACGCGGGGCCGCCACCGGCATCTGGCGGGTGGCCGGGCCGATCACCGTCTGGGACTGCCGCCAGGAGGCCATGGGCCGGTCAGCCGCCTCCGAGCAACGTCGTGACGGTGGTCGAGAGGGAGTTGACGGTGCCGCCCACGAGCCCGGAGCCGGCGGTGGGCGAGCTGGTCGAGCCCGTGCCGGTGGTGCCCGCGCCCGAGCCGCCCGTGCTCCCCGTGCCGCCTGTGCCGGTCGTCGTGCCGACGAGGCCGGTCGTCGTGCCGAGCAGGGTGCTCAGGCCGGTGAGGCCGCCCGAGACGGTGGAGCTCACGGTGTTGGTGAGCCCGCCCACGGTCGTGTTGAGCGACCCGGCCACGTTCTGGAGGGTGCCCCCGGCTTGCTGGATCGACGCCCGGAGGGGGTTGGCGGGAAGTCCCGACCCGCTCGGCACCGACGGGACC
>JAGWNV010000319.1 GCA_028872975.1 Acidobacteriota bacterium | reverse complement strand
CGTGTAGCCGAAGAGCTCCTGGTGGGTGACCACCGAGGCGTGCTGGGGGGTGAGCATGAGCCGGGGGGCGAGGTCGTCCAAGGTGAGCTGCTCGTCCTCGAGCCAGCCGCCGTAGGGGTGCTCGGCGGCGAGGACCTCCTTGATCTCGTCGTCGTCGACGATCCTGCCCTGGGCGGTGTCGACGAGGAACATCCGGCCCGGCTGGAGCCGGCCCTTGCGGACCACCGTGGCCGGGTCGAGCTCGAGCACGCCCACCTCGGAGGCGAGCACGACGAGCCCGTCGTCGGTGACCCAGTACCGGGCCGGCCGCAGGCCGTTGCGGTCGAGGACGCCGCCGGCCACGGTGCCGTCGGTGAAGATCACGGCGGCGGGGCCGTCCCAGGGCTCCATGAGCGAGGCGTGGTAGCGGTAGAAGGCCCGGCGGGCCGGGTCCATCTGGGCGTGGTTCTCCCAGGCCTCGGGGATCATCATGAGCACGGCGTGCGGCAGGGACCGGCCGCCGAGGTGCAGGAGCTCGAGGACCTCGTCGAAGGAGGCCGAGTCGCTCCCCGTCGGGTCGCAGATCGGGTACAGCCGGTCGAGGTCGCCGGGGATGCGGGCGCTCTCGAGAAGCGCCTCGCGGGCCCGCATCCAGTTCCGGTTCCCCCGCAGGGTGTTGATCTCCCCGTTGTGGGCCAGGTACCGGTAGGGGTGCGCCAGGGGCCAGGACGGGAAGGTGTTGGTCGAGAACCGGCTGTGGACGAGGGCCAGGCCCGACTCGAACAGCTCGTCGGAGAGGTCGGGGTAGAAGCTCCGCAGCTGGCCGCTCGTGAGCATCCCCTTGTAGACGATGGTCCGGGCCGACAGCGAGGGCAGGTAGACGCCGGGGACCTCGTGCTCGATCCGCTTGCGGAGGCAGAAGGCCAGGCGGTCGACGGCCAGCGCGTCGGTGCCGCCGTCCTCGCCACGTGGCGCCGTGGGGGGGTGGACGAAGACCTGCCAGATGGCCGGCATGGCCCGCAGGCAGCTCTCCCCGAGCTCGTCGGGGACGACGGGGACCTCCCGCCAGGCGGCCACGACCAGGCCTTCCTGGCCGGCGAGGTCCTCGACCTGCCGGCGCGCCTTGGCGGCCTCGTCGGGACCGGCGGGCAGGAAGACGAGGCCCACGGCATAGGCGCCGGGGTCGGGGAGCTCGACCCCGACGTGGGCGCGGAGGAACCGGTCGGGCACCTGGAGGAGGATCCCGGCGCCGTCGCCGCTCGAGGGCTCCGCCCCCCGGGCGCCGCGATGGTCGAGGTGCTCGAGGGCGGTGAGGGCCCGCTCGACCATCTCGTGGCTCCGCCGCCCGTGGAGGTCGGCGACGAGGGCGATGCCGCAGGCGTCGTGCTCGAAGGCGGGGTGGTAGAGGTCCCGGCGCCCGGAGGCGCCCCCGGTGGGCGAGGTCGTCACACAGTCTCCGTTGTCTCGGGGAAGCCTTCGGTCCCCTCTCGGGAGCCTCGGCTTCGGCGAGCCGACCGGGACGACGTTGGCCCAGCTGCCGCTGGACAAGGATACCGCTCCTAGCATCGAGGTCGTGCACGGTGCGCACTCCCCCGACGCCGACCTCGGCGCCGACCTGGCCGTGGTGGGGGCCGGCGTGATCGGCCTCAGCGTCGCCTGGAGGGCGGCGGCGGCCGGCATGGCCAGCGTGGTCTGCGACCCGGCCCCGGGCCGGGGTGCCACCTGGGCGGCCGCCGGGATGCTGGCCCCCGTCACCGAGGTCCACTACGGCGAGGAGGCCCTCCTGGCGCTCAACCTGGCGGCGGCGCGCCGCTGGGCGTCCTTCGCCGCCGAGCTCGAGGCGGCCGGCGGCCCCGTCGGCTTCCGCCGCACCGGGACCCTCCTCGTCGCCGCCGACGACGGGGACCGGGCCTTCGCCGAGGCCCTCTTCCGCTTCCAGCAGGAGCTCGGCCTCGAGGCGGAGTGGCTCACGGCCAGCCGGGCCCGGGCCCTCGAGCCCGCCCTCGCCCCGGGGCTCCGGGGCGGGCTGTGGGCGCCGGGGGACCACCAGGTCCACAACCGCCAGCTCGTCGCCTCACTGCTCGCCGCCTGCGAGGGCGCCGGGGTCGTCGTCCGGCGCGAGCCCGTCGAGGAGGTGCTCACCGCCGCCGGAGCCGTGGCCGGGCTGCGGCTGGCCACGGGAGCGGTCGTGTCCTCCCCCGCCGTCGTCGTCGCCGCCGGCTGCCGGTCCGGGGCCTTCGGCGGGGTGCCCGCCGGGGTCCTCCCCGCCGTCCGGCCGGTGAAGGGACAGATCCTCCGGCTCCTGCCCACCGACGAGGGGCCGAGGCTCGGCCGGTCGGTCCGGGCCGTCGTCGAGGGCGCCTCGGTCTACCTCGTCCCCCGGGCCGACGGGAGCCTCGTCGTGGGGGCGACCGTCGAGGAGCAGGGCTTCGACACGTCGGTGACGGCAGGGGCCGTCTACGAGTTGCTGCGCGACGCCCGGCGG
>JAGWNV010000041.1 GCA_028872975.1 Acidobacteriota bacterium | reverse complement strand
CGTCCTCTCCGCCATCCGCTCCAGGGCGGTTCACGTCGCCGACGAGATGCGGGCAGCCGGTGAGGAGCCCGCCGCCCCGGCCGTCTGCGACGCCGACGCCCTCGTCGCCCTCGTCACCGGCGACGAACGCCGGGCCACCTTCGCCGGCACCGAGGGCGGGAGGGCCCGGCGGCCCGGGGTCGTCTACCACGTGCACCTCGAATCGCTCCGCCGCGGCGAGGTCCGGCCGGGCGAGCTCTGCGAAGTGCCCGGTGTGGGGCCGGTGCCGATCCGGGTGCTCACCGGTCTCCTCGGTGACGCCACGGCCAGGCTCGTCATCCGCGACGGGGTCGACGTCACCACGGTGGCCCACCTCGGGCGTACCGTCCCGGCTCCCGTCGAGACCGCCCTCGAGGCCCGGGACCCCACCTGCGTCGTGCCCAACTGCACGGTGGCCCTCAGCCTGGAGATCGACCATTGGCGGATCCCCTTCGCCGAAGGGGGCCCGTCCGAGTTGTGGAACCTCTGCCGATTGTGCCGGTTCCACCACCGTCTCAAGACCTACGACGGCTTCCGCCTGGTCGGAGGTCCGGGCAACTGGGAGTGGCTCCCGCCCGACTGAGTTGGCCGTCAGTCCAGGAGCAACCCGGCGAGGCGCTGGCGCTGCCAACCCTGGGGCCCGAAGAGCAGGTCGTCCTGCTTGGCGCGGCGGTAGAGGAGATGACAGTCCACGTCCCAGGTGAAGCCCACGCCGCCGTGGATCTGGATCGACTCCGCCGTCACCGCCACCGCCGCCTCGCCTGCGTAGCCCTTGGCCATGGCAGCCACCCGCTCCCTGTCCTCGGCCCCGGTGTCGGAGGCCCAGGCCGCGTAGTAGGTCCCCACCCGGGCGAGCTCGAGGTGATGGAGCATGTCGGCCGCCTTGTGCTTGATGGCCTGGAAGGTGGCGATGGGCCGGTCGAACTGCACCCGGACCTTGGCGTACTCGACGGCGAGCTCGAGGGCGCGCTCGGCGGTGCCGACCAGCTCGGCGCAGATGGCCACGTCGACGTCGTCGACCACCCGGCCCCATAGTGCGCTCTGGTCGCCGGCGGGCCCGACCCGGACGGCCCGTCGGCCGTCGAGGGGAAGGCGGGCCACCTTCCGCGTCACGTCGAGCCCCGGCACCGGCTCGCCCGCCGGCGCCTCCAGGAGGAAGGTCCCGATCCCCTCCCCGTCGTCGGCGACGACGAGCGCCCAGTCGGCCCCGGCCCCGTCGAGGACGAAGGGCTTCGTGCCGGAGAGGGCCCAGCCGTCACCGTCGGGCTTGGCCACGGCCCGGACGCTCCGGAGGGGGTCGCCCTGGCCGATCTCCTCCACCGCCACCGTGCCCCGCCGGCGGCCCGCCGCCAGGTCGGGGAGCAGGTCGTCGAGGCCGAGGCGGACGGCGGCGGTGGTGGCGGCGACGGCCGAGGACAGGAAGGGGCCGGGGAAGGGGAGCTTCCCGAGCTCCTCTTGGAGGACCACCACGTCGAGCAGGCCCAGACCGAGGCCCCCGGCCGACTCGGGGACGAGGACGCCCAGCCAGCCGAGACCGGCCATCGTCTGCCAGAGCTCCGTCGTCACGCCGACGGGATCGTCGATCATGGACCGGACGTAGTCCGAGGGCGCCTCTGCCGCCAAGGTGCTCCGGACCGCCTGGCGGAACCCCTCCTGCTCCTCGCTGAAGGCGAAGTCCACGGCTAGGCCAGCCGCTCGACGACGGTGGCGTTGGCCTGGCCACCGCCTTCGCACATGGTCTGGAACCCGTATCGGCCGCCCGTCGCCTCGAGCTGGTTGAGGAGGGTCGTCATGATCCGAACCCCGCTCGCCCCGAGGGGATGGCCGATGGCGATGGCCCCGCCCCGGGGGTTGAAGAGGTCGGGGTCGGGCGAGAAGGCCCGGGCCCACATGAGGGCGATCGAGGCGAAGGCCTCGTTGCACTCCACGGCGTCGAAGTCGTCGACCTTCATGCCCGTCCGCTCCAACAGCTTCCGGGTGGCCGGCACCGGCGCCGAGAGGACGATGGCGGCGTCCTCGGCGGCTACGGCGAACCCGGCGAACCGGGCCCTGATCGGGAGGCCGAGCTTCTCGGCCACCGACCGGTCGGCGAGGAGCATGGCGGCTGCACCGTCGGTCATCTGCGAGGAGTTCCCCGCCGTGATGTCGGGGGCGGTGTCGGGCTCCCAACTCTGCGCCGGGGGGAGGCCGGCGAGCTTCTCCATTGTGGTCCCCCTGCGGATCCCCTCGTCGGCCTCGAGGACCGCCCCCGTCTCCCGGCCTTCCTCGTCCTTCAGGGGGACGGGGATCGCCTCCTTGGCGAAATGCCCGGTGTCCCACGCCGCCGCGGCCCGCCGGTGGCTCTCGAGGGCGTAGGCGTCCATGTCCTCCCGGCTGATCTTCCACCGCTCCGCCAGGACCTGGGCCACCCGGAACTGGGCCCAGAGCCGGTTCTCGATCACGCCGAGGAACGAGGGTGGGAAGGGCCCCGTCCCGCCCCGGGCATTGGAGGCCATGGGCGCCCTGGACATGGACTCGGCGCCGCAGGCGACGGCCAGCTCGTAGTGGCCCGCCGCGATCCCGGCGGCGGCGAAGTGGACGGCCTGCTGGGAGGACCCGCACTGGCGGTCCACCGTCGTCCCCGGCACCTCCTGGGGCAGGCCCGCCGCCACCCAGGCGTTGCGGGCCAGGTTGGTCGACTGCTCGCCGGCCTGGGTCACGCAGCCGGCGATGACGTCGTCGACGCGGCCGGGATCCACCCCGGTGCGGTCGACGAGGTGCTGAAGGGCGAAGGCGAGGAGGTCGACCGGGTGCCAATTGGCGAGGGCCCCGCCCCGCTTGCCGAAGGTCGTCCGGAGGGTGTCGACGATGACGGGTTCGCGTGCCGCCATCGGTCAGCCCCCCTTCCGGCGCAGCGCCCCCGGCTCGTCCAGCCACCGGTTGAGAGCGACGGTCCGCTGGTTGCGGACCGAGAAGGTGTGGACGATGGCCCGCCGCACCCTCCGCTGCTGTCCGGCGGTGCCGACGACCTGGCGGAGGAGGTAGTCGGCCTGCTCGCCGTGGTCCTCCTCGGCATAGGCGTGGACCCGGAAGTTCTCGACCTCGATCCCGTAGTGGTCCCGCATGCCCTCGTACATCTTCTTGGCGTACCCGGTGGATGCGGCGAAGCGCTCCCCGGCCCACCCGAAAGCGGCCAGGCCCTCCTCGTAGGACCGCCGCATGTAATAGAGGGTGGTGAAGACGGTCCCGATGGTCTCGGGCATGGCCACGTAGGACTCGAGCTCCTCGTCGGTGACCCCGAGCTGGTGCGCCCAGTCGATCTTCATGTCGACGTGGTTGGCGTCCCCGGTGTAGCCGGTCTCGTCGGCGAGGTTCTGGAGCCAGTGGGCGAAGTGCTCGCTCGCCGCCAGGGACAGGTCGTCGTTGTCGGGGGCGTTGGCGACGAGGGAGCCGAACTCGCTCGTGTAGAACCGGCCGAGGAAGAAGTACTCCTTGCAGAACCGCCGGAGGTACTCCTCGGAGAGGCTGCCGTCCGCCACCGCCTCCCAGACCATGTTCTTGGCGGTGCAGATCTCGCTCTGGAGGGTCCCGAGCTCGGCCATGAACTCCCCGACGGGCTTGGCCTCGGCGGTTCGTCCCTGACGTCGGATGTCGTGGAACTCACGGGTCAAGGGACACACCTCCTGCTCGTCGGCTCCGCCTCCCGGCACCGCCGGCGCGCGCTCGCAGGCCGGAAGAGCCGGGGAAGCAGTGTAGTAACTTTCCTGACGGTGACGTCAGGCATCCATGGTGCCAGGGGCGGTGGCGCCGACGCCATTCCCCTGGCCGACGACGAGGACCGCGCCGCGCTCCGGAAGCTGGCCCGCGACGTCGCCGAGCGCGACATCGCCCCCCACGCCCCCCGGTGGGACGAGACCGAGGAGTTCGCCGAGGAGTCCCTCGCCGCCCTCCGGAAGGCCGAGCTCTTCACGGTCACCGTGGGCGAGGAGTACGGGGGGATGGGCATGGGCGACCTCGAGGCCGCCATCGTCCTCGAGGAGCTGGCCCGGGTCGACGTCTCGAGCGCCATCCTCTGCCAGCTCGTCTTCAACGGCCCGCCCCGGGCCATCGAGCACCTCGGCAACGAGGACCTCCGCCAGCGGTGGCTGCCCCAGGCCGCCGCCGGCGAGCTCTTCTGCATCGGCATCACCGAGCCCGACGCCGGCTCGGCAGCGACGGCGATGCGGGCCCATCTCGTCCCCGACGGGGACGGCTGGCGGCTCGAGGCCTACAAGAACTACGTGACCGGAGGCCACAAGGCCGTGGCCTGCCTCGTCTGGTGCCGATTCCCGGGCGGTGAGACTGGGACCGGGAAGGGGATCGGCGCCGTCGTCGTCGACCTCTCGAAGCCCGGGGTGAGCGTGGCGGGCACCCATCGCAAGATGGGCCTCCGGGGCTGCACCGAGGCCGAGCTCGCCTTCGACGGCGTGAGGATCGACCCGGCCGACGTCCTCGTCGCCGGCGACCCGGCCGACAACTCGGGACTCAAGACCCTCCTCGCCCACATCAACCACGAGCGGTGCGGGAACGCGGCGATGTGCCTCGGCGCCGCCCAGGGTGCCCTCGAGTACGCCATGGCCTACATGCACGAGCGGTCCTCGGGCCGGACGCCCTTGAAGGACCTCCAGGGCCTCCAGTGGAAGGTCGCCGACATGGGCGTCGCCCTCGAAGGGGCCCGGCTGCTCCTCCAGCGTGCCCTCGTCCTGGCCGGCCGGGGCGGCACCCCGCCGCCCCTCGAGTCGGCCATGGCCAAGATCGCCTGCAACCTCACCGCCAAGCAGGTCTGCGACGAGGCCCTCCAACTCCTCGGCGGCTACGGGTACTCCCGGGAGTACCCCGTGGAGCGGGCCTACCGGGACGTCCGGGGGCTCTGCATCGGCGCCGGCACCGTCGAGATCCAACGCAACTTCGTCGGCACCGCCCTCCTCGCCGGCCGCACCCCGGCCGGCCCCGCCTGGAAGAAGGTCCCCTCGTGACCACCGACCTCCGCCCCGTCGGGATCGCCGGAGTCGGCGTGGCCGCCCCAAGCCTCCGCCTCGCCGCCGGGGAGGTCGGCCGGGCCTGGGGCACCGGCGGCGGGCGCGCCACCCTGGCGGTCTGCGACGCCGACGAGGACACCTTGACCCTCGCCTGGCTGGCGGCGGAACGGGCCCTCGAGGCGGCGGGGAAGACGCCGGCGCAGGTGTCGGGGCTGTGGTGGGGGACGACGAGGCCCCCCTTCGCCGAGGGGCCGAGCCACCCCTTCCTCGCCGCCGCCCTCGGCCTCGGCGGCGACGTCGCCGGTGGGCTGTCCGCCGGCTCACCCCACGCCGGGATGGAAGCCCTCGTCGCCGCCTGGGACGCCCTTGCCGCCGGCCACGCCGACGTCGCCCTCGTCGTCACCTCCGACGCCCTCGTTCCCGGGCTCGGGACCGCCGGCGAGACGGCGACCGGCGCCGGCGCCGGCGCCCTTGTCCTCATCGCCTTCTCCCCCTCGGAGTCGAACGGCTCGGGGCCCCCGGCGAGGCTCGTGGACCGGGCCACCCGGGCCCTGCCGGTGGTGGACCGGGTCCGAGGTGACGCCGAGGCCGGGACCGGCGACGTCTACGACGCCCGGCTGTTCCGCGAGGAGGTCTACCTGCCCCTCGTCGCCGACGTGGGGGCCGCCATCGGGGGACCGCCCGACCGGTGGGCCCTCGCCGATCCCGACGGGAAGCTGGCCGCCGCCGCCGGCCGGCGACTGGGCGGGAGCCTCGTCTCCGGCGAGGTCCGGTCCGCCCTCGGCGACACCGGCGCCGCCGCCGGCCTCCTCGGCGCGGCGGGGGCCCTCGACACGCCGGGCAGCCTCGGCATCGTCGGCTACGGCGGCGGCCGGGCCACGGCGGTCGCCGTCGAGGTCCAGCGGCCCGTGCCCGGCGCTGCCGACGTCGCCGGCCGGCTGGCCGGCGGGGAGCCCACCTCCTACACCCATCTCCTCAGGGCCCGGGGCCAGCTCGAGGCGCAGACCGATCCCATCCCCATGGGCCTCCCCCCCGGCGGCGCCGCCTTCGTCCGGGGCAACGCAGAGATGCTCTCCCTCGAGGGCGCTCGCTGCAGGGCCTGCGGGACCGTCTCGACGCCGCCATCGGTCCATCCCCACTGCATCGCCTGCGGGGGTGCCGACCTCGAGGTCGTGTCGCTCGTGCGCCGGGGCACCATCCAGACCTTCGTGGTGAACCAGACCATGCCCCCGCCCTTCCAGGCTCCCCTCCCCCTCGTGGTCCTCGACCTGGAGGACGGGGCCCGGCTCATGGTCCAGGGGGTCCCGGCCGACGCGCCGGAGATGGCGGTGGGCGACCAAGTCTTCCTCACCCTGCGCCGGTACGCCCTCGAGCGGGGAATCCCCGTCTACGGGTACAAAGCGCTGCGGGCGGGGGCGGCGGCAGAGGCCGGCGGCCCGTCCGGTGGCCCGTCGGCCCGTGTCCAGGAGGTGGCCAAGTGAGCTGGAACAAGGTGGCCGTGGTCGGAGCGGGGCTCATAAAGATGGGCGAGCTCTTCGACCAGAGCTACGAGCAGATGGCCGCCGGCGCCTACTCGGCGGCCCTCGCCGGCGTCGACCGGGGCGCCCCCGAGATCGACGCCGCCATCGTGGCCACCCAGCGGGGATCGCTCTGGGGTCAGGAGGGGATCGGCGGCAACACCGTCCCGAGCGCCATCGGGTTGTCAGGCATCCCCTGCACCCGGGTGGAGAACGCCTGCCCGAGCGGGTCCGACGCCTTCCGGATCGGCGCCATGGTCGTGGCCAGCGGCGTCCACGACGTCGTCCTCGTCATCGGCGTCGAGAAGATGCGGGACAAGTCCACCCAGGAGGGGCTGCTGGCCCGGGCCGCCGCCGGCCATCCCCTCTACAACCGGGGCGAGACGGCGCCGGTCCTCTTCGCCCCCTTCGCCACCCGCCACATGCACGAGTTCGGGACGACGCCGGAGATGCTCGCCTCGGTGGCCGTGAAGAACCACCACAACGGCTGTCTCGATCCCTACGCCCACTTCCAGAGCGAGGTGACCATCGAGCAGGTCCTCGCCTCCCCCCTCGTCTGCAGCCCCCTCCGGCTCCTCGACTGCTGCCCCCAGACCGACGGCGCCGCCGCCGTCATCCTCACCTCCGCCGACCGGGCCGGCGAGTTCACCGACAGGCCCGTCTACGTGGCCGGCTTCGGGGTCGCCACCGACCATCCCTACCTCCACGAGAAGTCGACCTACGTGGGGCTCCCCGCCACCACCCTCGCCTCGTCCCGGGCCTACGAGATGGCCGGCATCGGGCCCGCCGACGTCGACATGGCCGAGGTCCACGACTGCTTCACCATCACCGAGATCCTCGACATCGAGGATCTCGGGTTCGTGGAGAAGGGAAAGGGCGGCCCGGCCTCGCTCGAGGGCGAGACCGCGCTCGACGGACGGATCCCGGTGAACCCCTCGGGAGGACTCCTGGCCAAGGGCCATCCCATCGGCGCCACCGGGCTGGCACAGATCACCGAGTGCTTCTGGCAGCTCCGGGAGGAGGCGGGCGAGCGTCAGGTCGCCGTCCGCAACGGGATCGCCCTCCAGCACAACGTGGGCGGCCGGGGCTCGGGGGTGTCGGTCGTGAACATCCTCACCCGCAACCGCTGAGCTCCCGGCCCGCGGCGGCTCCGGAGAGGGTCAGCTCTCCTTCTTCCCCAAGAGAGGATGGGCGGGCATGCCGACGGGCTGGAGATGCTGGCCGAGCACCTCGTGGAAGTGGGCCGCCACCTCCGAAGGGCTCCAGCCCCCCTCCCGCCACATGCCGGCCACCTGCCGGGGCGACTGGAAGATGGTGTAGGCGAAGCCGGTCCGCCCGAGCACCTGGCCGTTCACGTAGGCGGCCTCTTCGGAGGCGAGGAAGGCGACGAGCGGGGCGTTGAGGGCCGGGTCCTGGTCCGGGGGGGCCTCCCCGTCGCCGAAGAGGTTCTCGGTCATCCTGGTGAGCCCTGCCGGCGCCACGGCGTTGACCGTGATCCCGTACCGGCCGAGCTCGAGGGCCCAGACGAAGGTCATGCCCATGATGGCGGCCTTGGCCGCTCCGTAGTTCGTCTGCCCGAAGTTCCCCCGGAGCCCGGCCGACGAGGTGATGTTCACGATCCGCCCGTAGCCGGCCTCCTTCATGTGGGGCGCGGCATGCCGGGTGGTGTTGAAGGTGCCCTTCTGGTGGACGGCGACGACGGCGTCGTAGTCGCCCTCCTCCATCTTGAGCAGCGTCCGGTCCCGGACGATCCCGGCGTTGTTCACGAGGATGTCGATCCTGCCGAAGCTGGACAGGGCCTGACCGACGATCCTCCCGGCGCCGGCGAAGTCCGACACGGATTCGTAATTGGGCTCAGCCCGGCCGCCCGCCTTCTCGATGACCCCGCAGGTCTCGGCAGCGGGGTCCTCGGCCGTGCCCGCCCCGTCGAGTGAGGCGCCGAGGTCGTTCACGATCACCGCCGCGCCCTCCGAGGCGAGACAGAGGGCGATCTCCCGCCCGATCCCCCGGCCCGCGCCGGTGACCACCGCCACTCTGCCCTCGAGCAGCCCCATGTCCGCCTCCTCGTCTCCGCCCGCCGTCAGACCGGCGGAGCGTACCCGGCGGCCAACAGCTCCTCCATCTCGGCGCGAGCCTGCTGGGGCGGCCCCTGCCAGTGCACGGCCCCCCGGGCCAGGAGCACGGCGTGGGTGGCGAGGGAGAGGGCCCGGTCCACTTGTTGCTCGACGACGAGCAGCGCCGCGCCCCGGGCGTGGATGGCCTTGAGCCCTTCGTAGACGCCGTCGACGATGACCGGCGCCAGGCCGAGGGACAGCTCGTCGGCGATGACGAGCTTGGGGGCGGCCTCGAGGACGCCCGCCAGCGACAGGATCCGCTGCTCGCCGCCCGACAGCGTCCCCGCCTGCTGGTGCCGGCGGGCCGCCAGCACCGGGAAGGTGGTGTAGGCCCGCTCCATCGCCTCGGCGAGGTGCCGGGCACCGACACGGCGGCGCAGGGCCAGGCGGAGGTTCTCCTCGACGTCGAGGTCGGCGAACACCCCCCTGCCCTCGGGCACGTGGAAGACCCCCATCCGGGCGATCCGGTGGGCGGCGGTCCTCGTGACGTCCCGGCCCCCCACGAGGACCTTCCCGCTCGTCGCCGCCACGAGCCCGGTGGCGACCCGCGCCACGGTCGACTTGCCGGCGCCGTTGGCCCCGAGCAGGGCCACGATGGTCCCCGCCGGCACGCTGAAGGACACGTCGAACAGCGCCCGGTACGTGCTGTACGAGGCGTTCACGGACCGGAGTTCGAGTGCCGCCGCCCCCTCCGGCGCCCGTGACCCTGGTTGTGCCTGGGGCGCCGGTGGTGGAGGCGGGGGCGCATGCGGCTCTGGGTCCCAGATGTTCACGCGCCGGCTCCGAGGTAGGCCTCGCGGACGCCGGGCTGGGCGAGGACCTCGTCGAAGCGCCCTTCGGCGATCACCTTGCCGATGTCGAGCACGACGATCCGGTCGACGCTCTTGGCCACCATCTGCAGGTCGTGCTCGACCAGGAGGACGGCCATGGCCCGTTCCCGCTGGACGACCCGGAGCACCATGGCGAGGGAGTCGGTCTCGTTGTGATCGAGCCCCGAGCTCGGCTCGTCGGCCAGGAGGAGCTTCGGCTCGCACGCCAGGGCCCGGCCCAGCTCGACGAGCCGACAGGTGCCGAGCCCGAGGGCCGCCACCGGCACGTCGGCGAGGTGGTCCAGTCCGACGAGGTCGAGGATGGCGTCGACCCTCTCCTGCTCCTCGGGTCGCACCCGGGACAGGTTGAGCAGGTCCCGCCAGAGAGCCCCGACCCCCCGATGGGCCCGTTCGGCCACGATGATGTGCTCACGGACGGTCAGCTCGGGGAAGACCTCGAGGCGCTGGAATGTGCGGCCGATGCCGAGCCGGGCCCGCTTGTAGCCGGGCACCCCGTCGATGGACCGCCCGTCGAAGGTGACCGAGCCTCCCGAGGGGCGCCGCCTGCCGCTGATGCAGTCGAAGAGGGTGGTCTTCCCGGCGCCGTTGGGTCCGACGAGACCGACCGCCTCCCCGGGCGCCACGGAGAGCGACACGTGGTCGAGGGCCTGGATGCCGCCGAAGCGGACCGACACCTCCGAGATGCGGAGAATGTCAGCCACGAGGGGAGACGACCCCGCTCGAGAGCCCCACCGGGCTTCCCGCCAGCCCGGGCGCCCCGTTCGGCGCCGAGCCACCGACCACGCCACCGGCCATCCCGTTGCCGGCTGCCCCTGCGGCCAGTGCCGTCGGCGCCGTTCCCCGCCGGCCGTCCACCCTCGCCAGCAACCGGCTCACCCGCATCATCCATCTCGACTTCTGGTACTCGACCATCCCCTCGGGATGCTGGGCGTAGTTGAGGGCACCGAAGGCGAAGAGGATCGGGGTGAGTCCCTGGAAACGCGACGGGGCGTAGGTGAAGAGGAACTGGATGATGGCGAATGACATCCCCGCCTGGACCGCACCCTCGATCCGCCGGGAGCCGGTCGTGATGACCACGACGACGAATGCGAGGGAGATCTCGTAGACGAAGCTGTCCGCAGACACCGGCGAGTAGAGGGAGCCGAACATCGCACCGCCGACCCCGGCGATCCCGGCCGACATGGCGAAGACGGTCACCCGGGCGCGCAGGAGATTGATGCCGAGGCTCGCCGCGCCCGGCTCGCTGCCCCGCATGGCGGCGAGGAACCGGCCCGTCGTCCCGCGCTGGACGAGGGCCACGAGGAGGATGCAGAGGAGGAGGACGACGAGAGCGAGCACGAGGAAGGCCCGGTTCGAGGTGAAGTCGATCGACCCCATCACCGGCCGGGGCACCGAGACCCCCGTGCCGCTCCCGCCCGACCAGGAGTACTGGAACAGGAAGGTGTCGGCCATGAGGGCGAAGGCCAGGGTGAGCAGGGTCAGGATGAGTCCGGAGATCCGGGCGGCGAGGAGCGCCAGGACGGCACCGAGGACAGCGGCCATGAGCCCACCCACCACCGCGCCCAGGAGCACCGGCAGCCCGAAGTGGGCGGCCAGCTGGCCGGCGGCGAAGGCCCCGACTCCGGCGAAGCTGGCCTGGCACAGCGAGAGCTGGCCGCTCGCCCCCGTGATGAGGGTCACCGACAGGAAGATCGTGGAGTAGACGAGACCGGCGTCGAGCGGGGTCACCCAGTAACCGGGTACCCAGGTGAGGCCGGAGACCACGAAGGCGACGATGAGGGCCCGGAACCCCCACTTCATCGGCACGTCGAGCCGGGGGTCGCGGATGGACACCGACGGCGGGGGTGGCGGCGGGTCGACTCCCGCCATGGGGTCGGCCCGGAACCCGAGCGACCGGAGGGACTTCGACCCGACCAGGGTGCCCACCAACACGATGAAGGGGAAGGCGTTGACCGAGGCGGTGTGGAGCGCCCCGTTGGGGAAGTAGAGCTCGAGCACCTCCTGGGCCACGCCCAGGCCGATGGCGGCCCCGAAGGCGACCCCGATCGACCGCATCCGGGCCAGGGCGGCGGCCGTGAGACCGGCCACGAGGAGCCCGGTGAACTGGAGCGGGTTGGTCGGGTTGAGGACGTTCGAGAGGGGCAGGAGCAGCACGCCGGCCAGCCCGGCCATGACGCTCGAGAGGGCCCAGGCCGAGGCGGCCACCTTCCCGGAGTCGATCCCCTGGAGCTGAGCCAGGCGCCGGCTCTCGACGACGGCCCGCATCTCGAGGCCTGCGGGGCTCAGCCGGAGGAAGAGGAGCAGGGCGGCGACGGCCCCGAGGGTGATGACCGTGGTCGACACCTCGCTGCCGTTCACGGCCGTCCCGAAGAGCCGGAACTCCACGTGGGCCTGGTCGAGCCACAGGCTGGGCGGGTTCTCCCGGGGGCTGCCCCCGAAGAGGATCGGCAGGAGCTGCGGGATGGCGATGAGGAGGCCCACCGAGGAGACGATCTTCGCCGTCATGTTGGTCGTGGCGATCCGGCTGAACAGGAAGCGATCCAGCACGAGTCCCACCGCCGGCGACAGGAGGAGCACCGAGAGGACGAAGGCGGCCCACACCGGCAGCCCTTCGCTGCGGACGAGGAGGTCGAAGACGAAGGCGGCGCCGAAGGCCTGGGCGCCGAAGGCGAGGTTGAAGACGCCCGTCGTCCGGAAGGTGATGACGAGCCCCACCGCCATGAGGGCGAAGTCGCACCCGTAGGGGATCCCGGGCAGGACGTAGCCGAGGAGGGTGCTCACGGCGCTGGCGTCAGCCGCCCGGCGTCCCCGGCAGGGATGGCACGGGACTGAAGCTTCCGGTCGTGAAGCAGACGAACACCGAGTCCCCGTTCTGGACGAACTCGGGGACGAACTTGCCGTTCTGGACCTGCACGTAGGCGTTGCACCAGGGGCCCTTCCCGGTGTCCCCGTGCGAGGTCGTCCAGTCGAGCGGCGGCATGAGCCCGCCGCCGGTGAAATCGGTCATCTGGTTGACGGCCGCCACCAGCTTGGCCTGGGTGAGGTTCCTCCCCACCGCCCGCAGCCCCGCCACGAAAGTGGCGGCGTCGATCCATCCCTCGAGGGCCACTTCCTGGTATGTGTCCTTGGGCTGGTACTTCTGCATCTCCTGGATGTAGGTCAGCATCCCCGGGTAGGCGCTCGGGAATGCGTCGGCGGCCTCGAAGGGCACGTGTTGGACCTCGAGGATCACGCCGTCCATCAGGGACCCGTAGGTCTGCAGGGTGCTCCGGTCGTAGCCGTTGAGCCAGACCTGGTGGAGGCTCAGCCCGTTCTGGCTGAGGGCCCGGGTGAAGGCGATGTTCCCCGAGATGTCAAGACAGGTGAAGAGGGCGTCGACGTGGTGGCTCTTCATCTGCAGCACGTCACCGGTGGGATCGGCGCCGTAGCCGAAGGACAGGTCCTGGAAGGACACCGGGATCCCGAAGCTGGCGAAGCCCTGGATCGCCGCCTGGCAGGCGGCCGCCGACTGGGGCACCCCGTAGGCGACGAATCCGACCGAGGCGGCGTGCAGCTGCTCGGCCACGTAGGCGTCGGACATGACCCCCTTCGAGTAGTCGAGGAAGGAGCCGTAGGTCCCGAACAGGCTCGGCCCGTCCTCCCAGTCGGCGCTCACCTGGTACCCGAAGGTGGGGACCCCCTGCTGGGCGAGGTACTTGGCGGATCCGAAGAACGGTGTCCCGACTCCGACGACGGCGAAGACGTGGTCCTGCTCGACGAGCTGCTGGGCCACGCTGACGTCGGTGGTGGGGTTGCCCTGGTCGTCCTTCTGGTAGGCGAGGTCGAGCTTGCGTCCGTTGACGCCGCCCTGGGCGTTGACCACGGAGAAGTAGGCCTTCACCCCGGCGGTGATGGGGGCGAAGTCCGAGGAGAGGATCCCCGTGATGTTGGCGAGGGAGCCGACGGTGATCGACGACGAGGTCACACCGGGGTCGGTGGTACCGCCCGAACTCGTGTGCACCTTGGCGTTGGTGCATCCCGTGGCGACCGCCCCCAGGGCGAGACAGGCCAACACCACTCGGGCCTTCAGCGCCATCGATCCCCCCCTCCCGGCTGCCGACCGCGGCTCACGGCCGCGCCCGTCCGACCGCCCCGGTACGGGTCCGAGCGCTCACTGTAGCCTGGCCCCGGCCCTGCTGCGGGGCGGGGAAGAGCGGTCCGACGCCACGACCGGAGCCGCTCGGACGGAGGCGCAACCCGGGGTGACGCGTCCCGACGACCCCGTCGCCGGCTCCCACGGACCGCTCCTCGGGGTTCCACCGGTCATGCGAGGAAGAGCC
>JAGWNV010000318.1 GCA_028872975.1 Acidobacteriota bacterium | reverse complement strand
AGTCCCCTACCGTCAGCGGTACCCGCATCGTCCTCCTCCTTCTCGACCGTCTCCCGCCATCAGTCCTCGAAGGCCGGCACCCGGCCTTCGCGCCGGGCCCGCACCGCCTCCTCGAAATTCTGCGTGGTGAGCCTGACGAAGAGCTGGGCCACGCCCTCGTGGTCCATGTGGGCGTGGAGGCTCGAGGCGTCGAGGCTCGACCACAGCAGCCGTTTGGTGAGCTCGATGCCCACCCGGCTGAATCCCGTGATCCGCTCCGCCACCGCCAAGCAGGCTTCGAGGAGGTTCTCCCCGGCCACCAGCCGGGACACGAGGCCGATCCGCTCCGCTTCTTCGGCGCCGACGTCGCGACCGGTGAGCATGATCTCGAAGGCCCGCGACGATCCCACGGCGCGCGGCAGGAGGTAGCTCACGCCCAACTCGCTCGAGGTGAGGCCGTTGTTCACCCCGGCGGCCCGGAAGTAGGCGGTGTCCGAGGCGAGGCGGATGTCGGCGGCGAGGGCGAGGCAGAACCCCCCGCCGATGGCGGGGCCGTTGACGGCGGCCACCACGGGCTGGTGCATGGCCCGGAGCTGGCGGATGACGTCGTCGAGGAGCTCCATGGACCGCAGGGCGATGGTGGGCCGGGTGAGCCCACCGATGTGGGGGATGGTGCCCGGGTCCTCGAGGTCCGCCCCCGAGCAGAAGCCGGCGCCGGCGCCGGTGAGGACGACCACCCGGACGGTGTTGTCCAGGCTCACCTCCTCGAGGGCCCGGCGGAGGGGGATCATCACGTCGAAGGCCATGGCGTTCATCCGGTCGGGCCGGTTGAGCCGGACGAGGGCGACGGCGGGCCGGGGCCGCTCGATCTCGACGAAGGCCACGGTCAGACCTCGAGGGCCTGCTGGCGCGCCCAGCGGTAGTCGGCCTTGCCCGACGGCGAGCGGACGATGGTGTCGAAGAACCCGAAGGCCTTGGGGAGCTTGAAGCGGGCGATGTGGCGGCCCGCCTCGGCCAGGAGGTCGTCGGCGGTCGCCGTCGAGCCGTGGGCCAGCTGGACGAGGGCGACCACCTCCTGTCCCCACTGCTCGGAGGGCCGCCCGGCCACCACCACGTCGGCCACGGCGGGATGGCGGAGGAGGGCCTGCTCCACCTCCTCGGCGAAGATCTTCTCGCCGCCGGAGTTGATCGTCACCGAGTCGCGCCCGAGCAGCTCGATCTCCCCGTCGGCCAGCCACCGGGCCCGGTCGCCCGGCACCGAGTAGCGCACGCCGTCGACGGTGGGGAAGGTCCGGGCCGACTTCTCGGGGTCGCCCAGGTAGCCGAGGGGGACGGCCCCGCGTTGGGCCAGCCAGCCCTCGTGGTCCTCGCCGGGCTCGACGAGCCGGCCGAGCTCGCCGTCGAGCACCACTGTCCCCGGCCCCGGGGTGAACCGGCCCGTCGAGACGGTGCCGGCCGTGGAGCTCGTCCCCATCTGGGCGCCGGTCTCCGACGCCCCGGCCACATCGGTGACGAGGACGTTGGGCATGGCCGCCAAGAGGCGCTCCTTCATCCCCTCGCTCAGGATGGCCCCGCCGCTGCCGATGGCCATGACCGAGCTCGTGTCGTAGGAGTTGCGCTCGAGCTCCTCCACGAGGGGCCGGGCCATGGCGTCGCCGACGATGGTCAGGCCCACGGCCCGCTCGCGCTCGACGGTGCGCCAGACGTCGACGGGGTCGATCCGGCGGGTGTCGGTGGGGAAGACCACGGTGGCGCCGACGGTCATGTAGTAGAAGGCGCCCCACTGGGCGGCGCCGTGCATGAGCGGCGGCAGGTCGAGCACCTTGACGGCGTCGGTGGGGAGGATCCTCCCGAGGAGCGACGCCTCGTCGGTCACCGCCTGCCAGGTGCCGAAGGTCCGTCCCCCCATGGCGGCCATGAAGATGTCGTGCTGTCGCCACAGCACGCCCTTGGGGAGCCCCGTGGTCCCCCCCGTGTAGAGGATGTAGAGGTCCTCGGGACGGGGCTCGACGGGCGGGAGCGCCGGCGCCGAGGCGGCCAGGGCCTCCTCGTAGTCGAGGGCACCGGGGAGCAGGCCGTTGCCGGAGTCGTCGGCGACCTGGAGGAGTAGCTCCAACCGGGGCAGCTCGGGCAGCACCTCGGCGAGGACCGGGGCGAAGCAGGCGTGGTAGACGAGGCCCCGCGCCCCGGCGTCGGTGAGCAGGTAGCGAAGCTCCTCGGCGACGTAGCGGTAGTTGACGTTGAAGGGCGCCACCCGGGCCTTGTAGGCCCCGAGCATGCCCTCGATGAACTCGTTCCCGTTGAACAGGTAGATGCCGAGGTGGTCCTGGCCGGACTCCCACGGCGCCAGCCCGGCGCGCTCGGTGTGGGCGCCGAAGCCCCGGCCGTGCAGCAGTGAGGCGAGCCGGCGGCTGCGGTCGGTGAGATCGGCGAAGCTGAGGCGGCGATCTCCCCAGACGATGCAGGTGCGGTCGGGGACGGTCTCCGACACCTTCTCGTTGACGGCCCCCAGGTTGAACTCGGCGCCGG
>JAGWNV010000317.1 GCA_028872975.1 Acidobacteriota bacterium | reverse complement strand
GCGCCGGCCGCATCGAGGTCGGCTACCGCTTCGACCGCACCGCTCGCTGCACGTCGGTGACCGTCGACGGCGAGGAGCAGACCGCCCTCGCCGTCCGGTCCTGCTCGCCGGAACGGGTGGTGCTGTCGGTCGGGGGCGTCGAGCGCGCCTACGGGGTCCAGCTCGTGGGACGACTCTGCTACGTCGACGGCGTCGACGGCGCCTCGGCGCTCGAGGAGGAGGAGCGCTTCCCCCTGCCCGGGTCCCAGCTGGCGGCCGGCTCGCTCGTGGCGCCGCTGCCGGGCACGGTGGTGAAGGTCCACGTCGCCGTGGGCGACACCGTGGACGCAGGCGACACCCTCGTCGCCATCGAGGCCATGAAGATGGAGCACGAGATCCACGCCGCTGCCTCCGGGACGGTGGCCGAGGTCCACGTCGCCGCCGGGGACCAGGTGGAGGCCGGGCGCCTGCTCGTGGTCGTCGACGGGGAGCAGGCCGGGGACGCCGGCCCGTGACGACCGGCGGCGACGGCCCCGGCGGGGCCGTCCTGCGGGTGGCCAACTGCTCGGGCTTCTACGGCGACCGGTTGGCGGCGGCCAGGGAGATGGTGGAGGGCGGCCCCATCGACGTCCTCACCGGCGACTACCTGGCCGAGCTCACCATGCTCATCCTGGCCAAGAGCAGGGCGCGCGACCCGGCCCTCGGCTACGCCACCACCTTCTACCGGCAGATGGAGGAGGTGCTCGGCACCTGCGCCGAACGGGGCATCAAGGTGGTGGCCAACGCCGGCGGCCTCAACCCGGCCGGCCTGGCGGGGCGCCTCCGGGAGCTGGCCGCCAGGCTCGGCCTCGACGTGTCGGTGGCCCATGTGGAGGGCGACGACGTGACCGACGCCCTGTCGAGGCTGGCGGAGGACGGGGACCCCCTCGCCCACATGGACACCGGCCGGCCCCTCTCGGAGGCGGCCAGCGCCCCGCTCAGCGCCAACGCCTATCTCGGCGGCTTCGCCGTGGCCGAGGCGCTCCGGCGGGGGGCGGACGTGGTGGTGACGGGCCGGATCACCGACGCCGCCCTCGTGGTGGGCCCGTCGGCCTGGCGGTTCGGCTGGGGGCGACAGGACTGGGACGCCCTGGCCGGGGCCGTGGTGGCCGGCCACGTCATCGAGTGCGGTGCCCAGGCCACCGGGGGGAATTACGCCTTCTTCCGGGAGGTGCCGGGCCTCGAGCATCCCGGCTTCCCCATCGCCGAGGTGTCCGCCGACGGCTCGGCGGTGATCACCAAGCATCCCGGCACGGGGGGGGCGGTGTCGGTGGGGACGGTGACGGCGCAGCTCCTGTACGAGATCGCCGGGCCCCTCTACGCCAATCCCGACGTGGTGGCCGACTTCTCCACCATCCACCTCGAGGAGGCCGGTCCCGACCGGGTGCGCATCTCCGGCGTCCGGGGCCTGCCCGCCCCCGACACCGTGAAGGTGTCGGTCAACGTCCTCGGGGGCTGGCGCAACGCCATGACCTTCGTGCTGACCGGCCTCGACGTCGAGGAGAAGGCGGCCCTCGTGCGCCGGACCCTCGAGGCGCGCCTGGCCGGGACGTCGGCCGACCGGGTGGCGGAGCTCGACGTCCGCCTGGTGCGCTCGGACCGTCCCGACGCCCCCACCAACGAGGAGGCCTCGGCCCAGCTGCGGGTGGTGGTGAAGGACGGCGACGCCGAGAAGGTGGGACGGCGGTTCTCAGGGGCGGTGACCGAGCTGGCCCTGGCCAGCTACCCCGGGTTCCACCTGACCTCCCCGCCCGGCGACGCCAGCGCCTACGGCGTCTACTGGCCGACTCTCGTGCCGGCGGCCGTCGTCGACCAGGTGGTCGTCCTGGCCGACGGCGAGCGGATCCCGGTGCCGGTCTCACCCCCGGGGGCGGTGCCCCTCTCGACCCTGGCGCCGCAGGGGGCGACCGCCGGCCACCTCGACAGGGCGGGCGGGCCGAAAGTGGCGGGGCCGTCCCGGCGCGTCCCTCTGGGCCTGCTCGTCGGGGCCCGCTCCGGCGACAAGGGCGGGAACGCCAACGTCGGGCTCTGGGCCCGGTCCGAAGCGGCCTACCGGTGGCTGGAGGCGACCCTCACCACCGACCGGCTCCGCGAGCTCCTGCCCGAGGCGGCCGGGCTCGAGATCGACCGGTACCCCCTCCCCAACCTGCGGGCGCTCAATTTCGTGCTGCACGGACTCCTCGGCGAAGGCGTGGCATCCTCGACCCGGCCCGATCCCCAGGCCAAGAGCCTGGGCGAGTACCTCCGGTCCCGCGTGGTCGAGGTGCCCGAGGAGCTGCTCCGGGGGGAGCCGCTCGCCACCGGACGCGCCGGCGGGGCCGGGGCGCGCTGAGAGGAGCAGGAGTGGACTTCGTCGAGACCGAGGAGCAGCAGATGCTCCGCCAGGCCGTCGCCGCCATCGCGGCCAAGTACGGCCACGAGTACTACGCCGCCGCCGCCCGGGCCGGGACCAAGACCGACGAGCTCTGGGACGAGCTCGGCGGCCAGGGCTTC
>JAGWNV010000316.1 GCA_028872975.1 Acidobacteriota bacterium | reverse complement strand
CACGCCGTCTACCGGGGCGACCGGGCCGAGGAGGCGCTGGCGAGGGCCCGAGCCGCCGAGACCGAGGAGGAGCTCCGGCGCTGCGACGAGGAACTCCACCGTGCCCGTGCCGCCGCCGACGCCCGGGTGGCCCGGGAGATGGCCGCCACCGACTCCACCCGCGAATACCGCTAGTCCCCGGCTTCGGCCTCTCCCGGAGCGCCGGAGCGCCGCAGCGCCGCAGCGCCGCAGCGCCGGAGCGCCGCAGCGCCGCAGCGCCGCCGCCCTAGCCTTGGCGCCGAGCCGCAGCGTGGGCGGCGAGATCGGAGGCCGGCATGCTCCTGAACGGCGTCAACCACGTCGCCATCCTCACCGGCGACACCGAGCGGTTCGTCGAGTTCTACCGCGAGGTCTTCGAGGCCGAGGTCGACGGCGGGCAGACCATGGGGGAGGAAGGGAAGCTCACCTTCGTCCGCATCGGCGACCAGGCGGAGATCAACCTCTTCGAGGTGCAGGGGAACACCGAGGCCGAACGGCAGACGCCCATGTTCGGTCGGGGGCGGATCGACCACCTCGGGCTCCAGGCGGCCACCCTCGAGGCCTTCGAGGAGATCCGGCGGCGGCTCCTGGCCCGGGGCGCCGCCGACGAGTTCGTGACCGACTTCGGCCCGGTGCTGTCGGTGTTCTTCCGGGATCCCGACGGGCTGGAGGGAGAGGTCTGCGTGGCCAACCCCGATGCCGTCCCCGGGGTGACGAACCCGCCGGGGACGCCGGCGGCCCGGTACGTCAGGCAGCCTTGACGGCGGCCACGAGCTTCGTGAGGGAGTCCTTGGCGTCGCCGAAGAGCATCGTCGTCTTCGGGTCGTAGAGGAGCTCGTTGTCGATGCCGGCGAAGCCGGGTCGCATGGAGCGCTTCAGGAAGATGATGTTCTGGGCCTCGTCGGCGTGGACGATGGGCATGCCGTAGATGGGGCTGCCCGGGGTGTTGTTGGCGGCCGGGTTGACGGTGTCGTTGGCCCCCACGACGAGGGCCACGTCGGTGGTGGGCATCTCCGGGTTGGCCTCGTCCATCTCCTTCAGCTGGTCGTAGGGGACGTTCGCCTCGGCCAGGAGGACGTTCATGTGGCCGGGCATCCGGCCGGCCACGGGGTGGATGGCGTAGTAGACCTCCACGCCCCGGTCGGCCAGGGCGTCGGCGAGTTCCCGGGCCGTGTGCTGGGCCTGGGCGACGGCGAGGCCGTAGCCGGGCACGATGGCGACCTTCCGGGCGTAGGCCAGGAGCACCCCGATGTCCTCGGGGGTGCCGGACTTCACGCTCCTCCCCTCGGTGCCCTCGGTCGTCCCGGCGGTGATCACCGAGCCGAAGGCGCTGAAGAGGATGTTGGGCAGCGACCGGCCCATGGCCGCGCTCATCATCCGGGTGAGGAGCATGCCGGAGGCCCCCACCAAGGTGCCGGCCACGATGAGGAGGTTGCTGTCCAGGGTGAACCCCGAGGCGGCCACGGCCAGGCCGGTGAAGGAGTTGAGGAGGGAGATGAGCACCGGAGTGTCGGCCCCGCCGATGGGGAGGACGAAGACGGCCCCGAGGACGAGGGAGAGGACGAGGACGACGGCGAGGAGGGGGACGCTGGCGGTGCCCACCACGGCGCCCACGAGGGCGAGGACGGCGACGCCGATGAGGCCGTTGATGGCCTGCTGGGCCGGATAGGTGATGGGCCGGCCCGTCATGAGTTCCTGGAGCTTGGCGAAGGCCACGGCGCTGCCGCTGAAGGAGACCGAACCCACCACCACGCCGAAGAGGACCTCGCCGATCTTGTAGAGGGCGATGGCGCCCTTGTCGGGGAAGGCGAGGAACTCGGTGATCGACACCAGGGCGGCGGCGCCCCCGCCCACGCCGTTGAAGATGGCGACCATCTGGGGCATGGCCGTCATCTTCACGAGCCGGGCCGCCGGCACGCCGATGACGGCGCCTATGACGACGGCGACGACGATGAGGACGAGGTTCCGGGTGCTGCCGTAGACGTTGGGGAGGGAGAACGTCCAGGCGACGGCCACGAGCATCCCGAGGGCGCCCAGGCGGTTGCCGAGCCTCGCCCCCCGGGGGGAGCTCAGGGCCTTGAGGGCGAGGATGAAGCCGATGATGGCGAGGAGGTAGACGAGGTCGGTGCCCGTGGCCCTGGTCATGGCGTCGGGGTGCCTCCCGCCTCGGGGCCGCCCGCCTCGGGGCCGCCCGCCTCCGGCGCGTCGGCGGCCGCCTTGGCCGCCTTGGCGGGATCGGGCCTGGCCTTGAACATCTGGAGCATCCGGTCGGTCACCACGAAGCCCCCCACCACGTTCAAGGTGGCGAGGACGACGGCGAGGAAGCCGAGGACGAGCTGGGCGGCCCCATGGGCCTGGCCCAGGACCACCATGGTGCCCACGAGGATGATCCCGTGGATGGCGTTGCTGCCCGACATGAGGGGCGTGTGGAGGATGCTCGGGACCTTGGAGATCACCTCGTAGCCGACGAAGGCGGCCAGGACGAAGATCGTGA
>JAGWNV010000040.1 GCA_028872975.1 Acidobacteriota bacterium | reverse complement strand
TGTCGTAACCACCAGCGGGACCGTAGGTGCGGGGCGACACTGCGTGGAGCAGCAACCGGACGGCCAGGAACAGCGTCGGGATGCCCACGGTCACCACGATGAGGGCGATCATGAGGCCACGTCGCTTGCGCAGTTCCATGTTGCGGCTCGAGATCATCGCCGCCGAGGGGCGCCATGATCCCCGGTGGTCGGAACCGGCCGTCGTGGCCGGGCCTGGCGCCGGGGGGCTGATCCCGGGCGCCAGGGTCATCGGGACTCCCCGAGGCGGGTCGTGACCTGCAGGAACCAGGACTCGAGCGAGGCGTGGACGATCTGGAGCCGGTACACCGAGATCCCGCCTTCGACGAGCAGGCGGTTGACCTCGGCGACGACGTCACGGCCCGTGCCGGCGGGCAGGGTGAGGTGGAGCCCCGTGGGCCCGGCGGTCATCGCCGCTCCGTCGGCCGCCGCGATGGCGGCGGCGCCGACGAGGGTCATGGCGCGATCGGGTTCGGAGCACTCGACCTCGAGCCCGAGCGCGGTGCCGGCCAGCAGGTCGGAGATGGGTCCCTGGCGGATGACGCGGCCACGGTCGACGATGGCCACGGCGTCACAGGTGCGCTCGACCTCGTCGAGCAGATGGGACGACAACACGACGGTTCGCCCTTCGGCGACGAGGGCCAGGATCATCTCGCGCATGTCCTGCATTCCTGCGGGGTCGAGCCCGTTCATGGGCTCGTCGAGTATCAGGAGCTGAGGGTCTCCCAGCAGGCAGGCTGCCACGCCGAGACGTTGGCGCATCCCCATCGAGTACTTGGCGACCTTGTCGTCGGCGCGGTGGGCGATACCCACGCGCTCGAGAGCGGGCTCGATGCGATCTCGGGCCTCGTGCTCCCGGGCGGCGGCGAGGATCTGGAGGTTCTGCCGGCCCGTCAGGTGCCCGTGGAACCTCGGCTCGTCGACGATCGCCCCGACGCGAGCCAGGGCCTTGTCGCGATGGCGGGGCACCTGCTGTCCGAGCAGGAGCATCGTCCCGGCGTCGGCGCGGGTCAGACCCAACAGCACCCGGATGAGGGTCGTCTTGCCGGCACCGTTGGGACCCAGGTAGCCGAACGCGCACCCCCGGGGCACGAGCAGTTCGACGTCGTCGACGGCGACGTTCTCACCGAAGCGCTTGGTCAGCCCGTGGGTCTCGACGGCCCAGTCGCCGGGTCCGGACCGGCTCCCGGGGAGATCGAGGGACGTCACCACGCTCATCGGCGCCGACGGGGCGGGATCATCGGGGAAGCGTACGGTGTCCACCCGGCAAATGGCATGGGGGCTGTCGGCGTCTTTCTGTTCGGGCTAGCCCCAGGCCCCCCGTGGGGCCAGCCCCACCGATCCCGCCGGCGCCGCCCGCCAGGGAGGCGGTCGCCGGAAGATGGGGCCTTGGGCCCTTCACCGGGAGGCCCCTTTCCTCGCATACTCGAGGTGAGACCGGCCCCCAGGTCTCCGGGAGGCGTCGACCATGACAGATCCTGATCCGGCGGGGGGCTTCGGGTTCCACACCAACCGCAGGGACCTTCCGTCTCGTGCCGTCACCCACTGCCGGGTGTGCTGGGCGCCGATCACCGACGCCCGCGAGCACATCGAGGAGGGGGACCGCTACCCGATCCTCCACTGCCCCCACTGCGGCTGCTCCTTCCCCGTCCGGCGGGAGGACGTCGCCCGGGCGCCCGGGACCTAGAGGCACCGCCGGCCACGCGCCGGCGTCGGGCCGGGCCGGGCCCCGTGACCTTCGGCCCTGGGGGACACAGGCGGCGGGGCGGACAATCGCCGCGGACGACAGAGGAGCGGCCATGGGGACCGACGACCTCTTCATGACCGAGAGCGACGCCTTCTCCTGGTACATGGAGAAGGACCCCGCCCTGCGCTCGACGGTGGTGGCGGTGGCGTGGCTGGACCGGGCACCGCCGTGGGAGGAGCTGGCCCGGCGCCTCGAGGCGGCCACCCGCCTGGCGCCCTCCTTCCGCCGGCGGCCCCTCGAGCCCCCCGGCCGGCTGGCCGCCCCCCGGTGGGCCGCCGACGGGGACTTCGACCTGCACTGGCACCTGCGGCGGGTGGGGGCACCCGAGCCCCGGACCCGCGAGACGGTGCTCGAGATGGCGCGACTGGCCGCCACCACCGGCTTCGACCGGACGCGGCCGCTGTGGGAGTTCACCCTCGTCGAGGGCCTCGCCGGGGGGGAGGCGGCCCTCGTCATGAAGTTCCACCACTCCCTCACCGACGGTGTCGGCGGCGTGCGTCTCGCCTACCTCCTCGTCGACGACGAGGCGGGGGGCCCGGGGCCGCGTCCGGTCCCCGAGGCACCGCCGGGCGAGGTCCTCGAGGGCCCCGCCCTCGTGCTCGAGTCCCTGGCGCACCGGGCCGGGGAGCTCGTGGGCCGGGCCACCACGGTGCTCCGGTGGACGCCGCGGACGGCCGGCCGGATGCTGCGCCATCCCTTCGCCACCACGGCCTCGCTGGGGGAGACGGCCCGGTCGGTGGCGCGGACGGTCGCCCCCGTGCGCCGGACCCTCTCGCCGGTGATGGTGCGGCGGGGCCCGGGCCGGCGGCTGCACATGCTCGAGGTCGGGCTCGACGACCTCCACCGGGCGGCGTCTGCAGCGGGAGGGTCGATCAACGACGCCTTCATGGCTGGGGTCACCGGAGGGCTGCGGCGATACCACGAGCGCCACGGCGTGGGGCTCGGTCCCCTCATGGTGACCATGCCCATCAGCATCCGCCGGCCCACCGACCCCGTCGGTGGCAACCGGATCACCCTCATGCGCTTCCGGGTGGCGGCCGGCATCCCCGACCCGCTCGAGCGCCTCCGCGCCCTCCACGAGCGCTGCGGGGTGGCCCGTGCCGAGCGGTCCCTGGCCGTCACCGACGAGATCGCCGGCACCCTCAACCTCCTCCCCGCCTCGGTGGTGGGGGCCATGCTCAAGCACGTCGACTTCCTGGCCAGCGACGTGACGGGATTCCCCCGTCCCGTCTACCTGTGCGGGGCGCGGGTGACGGGGTACTACCCCTTCGGGCCGACCATCGGCGCCGCGCTGAACGCCACGCTCTTCTCCTACGACGGCCGGTGCTGCATCGGGGTGACGGTGGACACCGACGCCGTGCCCGACGACGACGTCCTGCTCGAGTGCCTCCGCCAGGGCCTGGCCGAGGTGACCGCCGCCGGCGCCGTGCCGGGCGCCCAGGAGGAGGTGGAAGTCCCATGCTGAGCTCGGTCCTCGACGTCTTCCGGCTCCGGCAGTACTTCGACGCCGTCACCCGTGCCCGCCAGTGGGCCGACGGCGTCCGGGAGGACGCCGGGCTGCTCGGCGACATGCGCCGGGCCTTCCTCCCGCTGCCCTTCGACCGGGCCGGGCCGATCGGGCACCCCTTCCCGCCGGCGGAGCCGTTCGAGCTCGGGTCGCTGGGGGGACGGCGCGTCGCCGTGGTGGCCACCGGCGGCAGCGGAGCGCTCGCCTCGGTGGTGGGCGTGGCCCGGGCCCTCGAGGAGGCCGGCGTGGTGCCGTGCGCCTACTCGCTGTGCTCGGGGTCGGCCCTCTTCGGCTTCCCCCTGGCGGCGGGTATCGCCGCCGAGGAGGTGGCCGCCTTCCTCCTCGGCCTGCGCCCCCAGGACTACGTCGACCCCGACTGGCGCCGGCTCGCCACCCTGGTGCCGACGGCGGCCCGGGGCTTCGCCGGGATGCTGGCGGGGGAGCGGATCGAGGCGACCTACCGGCGCCTCCTCGGCGACACCAGGCTCGGAGAGCTGGCCGTCCCCGCCTACGCGCCGATCTGGAACGTGGAGGAGAACCGCGTCGAGTACCTCGGTCCGAGGACCCACCCCGAGCTCCCGGTGGCCCGGGCGGTGCGCATGGCCGTCGCCCTCCCGCTCTTCGTCGCCCCCGTCGACCTCGACGGCTTCTCCTGGTGCGACGGCGGCATCGTCGACATCTTCCCCGTCCGCCCCGTCCTCGACATCGAGGCCCCCCCCGACGTCGCCCTGGCCGTGAACGGCTTCTACCCCCCCGGATTCGCCGGTGAGGACGCCCGGGGCTGGCAGGACCGGCGGGCCAGCATCCTCTACGTGGCCAGCCAGGTCCGCACCTGCCAGCAGGCCGAGCTGGCCCGGGTGAACCTCGAGCGCCTGCGCCAGGCGACCGAGGTCGTCATGATCGAGCCGGTGCCCTACGAGGTGGTGTCGGGCGTCGGCTTCTACCGCCAATTCCTGACCGTGCGCGACTGGGCCGGCTTCATGGAGTCGGGCCGCCGGGCCGCCCGAGAGGCGCTGGCGGCCCACGCCCGGCGCCGGCCCCCGGTGCGGGCCGCTACCGGTAGGTGAACCAGACGGGGCTGGAGGTCCCGGCCGCCGTGGTGACGGTGACCTCGACCCGCCCGGTCCCGGGTGGGGCCACCGCCGAGCAGGACGTCTGGCTCGAGCAGGAGGTGGGGGCCACCTGGCCGCCGAAGTGGGCGAGGACCTGCCCGTCGGTGCTGAAGAGGTTCCCGCCGCTGATCTGCACCTGTTGGCCGGCCGGGCCCGAGGAGGGGGTGAGCGAGACGACGGTCGGCCCGTTCGGGGAGGACGAGGACGCCGTCGCCGAAGGAGCCGTCCCGCCGGGCCCCCCGCTCGTGGGCGGCGGGGACCGGTGGGACCCGGTCGGCGAGGAGTTGAGGCTCCGATGGACGGTGTAGGCGGCCAGGCCCACGACCACGGCGGCGAGCACGGTGAGCCCCGCCGTCCACAGCCGGCGCTGCCGGCGGTCGCGCTGGACCCGCTCCCAGCTGGAGAGGGGGTCAGGGACGGCGGTGCCCGCCCGGCCGGGCCCGGGTGCCGGTCCTCCGTGCACGGTCCCATTCTTCCCGCCACCCCCGCCGGCGCAACCCCGCAGGGCACCGCCGGTGTCGGGGGCGCGACGGCCGATGCCACAGGCGCTGGGTAGGGTGGGTGTCGTGGCCGACCGGTCCCGTTTCAGCGAGCTCGCCATGGAGCACATGCCGGCGCTGTACACCGCCGCGCTGCGCATGACGCGCAACGCCGCCGACGCCGAGGACCTCGTGCAGGAGACCTTCTTGAAGGCCTACCGGTCCTTCGACCGGTTCGAGGAGGGCACGAACCTGAAGGCCTGGCTGTACCGGATCCTGACCAACACCTTCATCAACTCCTACCGGTCCGCCAAGCGCCGCCCCGAGAAGGCCGACGTCGAGGACGTGGAGGACCTCTACCTCTACCGGCGCCTGGCCGACCTGCGCGCCGGGGAGCTGGGCCGGTCGGCCGAGGAAGAGGTGCTGGACCACATCACCGACGACGAGGTCAAGCGGGCCATCGAGTCGCTGCCCGAAGCCTTCCGCATCGCCGTGCTCCTGGCCGACGTCGAGGGGTTCTCCTACAAGGAGATCGCCGAGATCACCGAGGTGCCCATCGGCACCGTGATGAGCAGGATCCACCGGGGAAGAAGGGCGCTGCAGAAGGCGTTGACCGATTACGCAGCGACGAGGGGCCTGGTCGGCTCCGCCGGCACCGGCCGGTAATTGCCCGCAGGGAGGGACGAGGGCACATGGGATCCGACGGGTCGCCAGACTGCGAGGAGACCATCGAGCGTCTCTACATCTACCTCGACGGTGAGCTGACCGAGGAGCGCCGCGTCGCCATCCAGGCCCACCTCGACGACTGCTCGCCGTGCCTCGACGCCTACGACTTCGAGGCCGAGCTCCGGCGGGTCATCGCCATGAAGTGCCGCGACCACGTCCCCGAGAGCCTCCTGGCCCGTGTCCGCCGGGCGCTCGAGGACGAGGAGCGCCGCGCCGGCTCCGGCGCCTGAAGTCCCCCGCCGGCGCGCCGCCGCCGGCACCGGTGTCGACATCGGCACGATCGGCGCGCCGGGCAGCCACGCCTCCGCGCCCGCCGTAGCCACCCGCCGCCGAGCCAACAACGTCCCCACAACGCGGGCCGTCCCGCCTCTCGTGGCCGCCCCCGAGCGGTCGATACCCGAGGGAGACGGAGGCGTGCGAGGAGGTGGAGGACATGGACGAGCGCAGCGACTTGGCCGACCTGGCCGACGGGTCGATCGGGGGGAGCGGCTTCACCGGGACGGGCCGGCCCTCCCGCACCTTCCCCCGGGGAAGGGTCTGCGGCCACGACGGGTGCGAGACCCGGCTGTCGATCTACAACGACAGCTCCTACTGCTCGAGCCACCAGCCCCAGGTGGCGCCCCGGATGCGGGGCCGCAAGATCGCCTGACCGGCGACGCCGTGGGCCCGGGCGGTGGGGCCGCCACGGTCCCCCGGTCGCCGGCCGGGGCCGGTCCGTAGACTGGGCCGATGAGCAGTCCGGTCTCGTGGGAGACGGCCGAGCGCGTCGCCACCTGGTTCGCCTCGGGCCGCTCCCCGCTCGGCCCGCGGGCCGCCGGCCTCGACCGGGGCGCCCAGCAGCGCCTCGAGGGCGACTTCGCCGAGTTCACCACCAAGGCCGAGGAGCTGGTGGTGGCCGAGACGGGCCTCCGTCCCACCTCGGGGCCCCCGCGCGGCGTCGTCGTCGACCGGGCCGAATGGGCCCGGCGCAACATCGCTTCCTTCCGGCGGCTCCTCGACCCCCTCCTCACCCAGATGCAGAGCGGGGCCATGAGCGGCGCGCTGGGGAGCGCGGCGCGGACCACCTCGGGCGCCCAGCTGGGGCTCGTCCTCGGCTGGATGTCGACCCGGGTCCTCGGTCAGTACGACCTGCTCCTCACCGAGGGCGACGACAGCGGCGACGTGGTCGCCTACGTGGGGCCGAACATCGTGGCCATGGAGCGCCACCACGGCTTCGACGCCCGCCAGTTCCGGCTCTGGATCGCCCTGCACGAGGTCACCCACCGGTGCCAGTTCACCGGCGTGCCCTGGATGCGGGGCCACTTCCTCTCCCTCGTCGACGAGGCCATGTCGGTGGTCCGGCCCGACCCGCGCCGGTTCGTCGACGCCTTGCGCCGGGCCTCCGAGGCGGTGCGCAGCGGGCACAACCCGCTCGAGGAGGCGGGGCTCCTCGGTCTCGTGGCCGGTCCCGAGCAGCTCCAGGTCATCTCCCGCATCCAGGCGCTCATGAGCCTCCTCGAGGGCCACGGGGACGTGACCATGAGCAGGGCCGGGGCCTCGGAGATCCCCGACGCCCGGCACTTCGCCGAGGTCCTCCAGGAGCGCCGGGCCCGGGCCAGCTGGCCGGCCCGGGTGCTCCAACAGCTGCTCGGCATCGAGGCCAAGCTCAAGCAGTACGCCATGGGCGAGCGGTTCATCGCCGCCGTGGAGGTCGTCGGCGGCCCCGAGCTGCTCGCCCGGGTCTGGGAGGGCCCCGAGATGCTCCCCACCATGGAGGAGATCCGGGAGCCGGCCAAGTGGGTGGCCCGGGCCGGGCCCCCCCAGCTGGCCACCGGCTGAGGGGCCGTCCTGCAGGCCCTCCTCGCCCGCTGCCGGTTCCCGGTGCCGGGGACCGAGCTGCGCTGCGGCGTCTCGGGCGGGCCCGACTCCCTCGCCATGCTGGCCCTGGCCGTGGCGGCGGGCTGCCGGGCCACCGCCGTCCATGTCGACCACGGCCTGCGGCCGGGGTCGACCGTCGAGGCCGAGGTGGTGGCTGCCGCCGCCTCCCGCCTGGGCGCCGCCTTCCGGGCCGAGCGGGTCCGGGTGGCGCCGGGCCCCAACCTCGAGGCCCGGGCCCGGAACGCCCGCCGGGCCGTGCTCGGGGAAGGGGCGGCGACGGGTCACACCATGGACGACCAGGCCGAGACCGTCCTCTTGAACCTCCTCCGAGGCGCCGCCGCCGACGGGCTGGCCGGGATGGCCCCCGGCCCCGCCCACCCTGTCCTCGGCCTGCGACGGGCCGAGACCCACGCCCTGTGTGCCGAGCTCGGGCTCGAGGTGGTCCGGGACCCGACCAACGACGACCGGCGGTTCCTCCGCAACCGGGTCCGCCACGAGCTCCTGCCGCTGTGCTCGGCGGTGGCCGGGCGCGACGTCGTCCCCGTCCTCGCCCGTCAGGCCGAGGTCCTGCGGGCCGACGTCGAGGTCCTCGAGGCCATGGCCGGCGCCCTCGACCCCACCGACGGGGCCGCCTTGGCCGGCGCCCCGGAGGCGCTGGCCCGCCGGGCCGTGCGGCGGTGGCTGCGCGCCGACGGCCCCCACCCTCCCGACCTCGCCGGCGTCGAGCGGGTGCTGGGCGTGGCCCGCGGCGAGAGGCGGGCCACCGACGTGGCTCCCGCCACCCGGGTCCGGCGCACTGCCGGCCGCCTGCGCGCCGAGCCGGTCGCCTGCCCCGACGACGCCCGTGGCGGCCCCGCCGTACGATGACAGCTCCCTCCGGTACAGTCGCCGTCCGGTGACCGACGACCGCTGGGACGCCGATCCCGACCTCGGTCCGGTCGTGGTGAGCGAGAAGGCGCTCGCCGAGCGGGTGGCCGAGCTCGGCACCGAGCTGACCGCCGACTACGAGGGCCGGCCGCCGCTGCTCGTCGGGGTGCTGAAGGGTGCCTTCGTCTTCATGAGCGACCTGGCCCGGGCCATCCGCCAGCCGGTGGAGATCGACGTGATGGCCGTGGCCTCCTACGGCTCGGCCACCACCACGAGCGGAGTGGTGCGGATCGTGAAGGACCTCGACTCCGACCTCACCGACCGCCACGTCCTCGTGGTCGAGGACATCGTCGACAGCGGGCTCACCCTCTCCTACATCCGCCGCAACCTCCTCGCCCGCCAACCGGCCAGCGTGGAGATCTGCGCGCTGCTCGTGAAAGAGGGCCGCCAGCGGGCCCGCATCGACCTCAAGTACGTCGGGTTCCACATCCCCCCGGATTTCGTGGTGGGCTATGGCCTCGATGTCGCCGAGCGCTACCGCAACGTGCCCGACGTCCGCGTCTACCGGGGCCCCGTTCCTGTCGACTGACGCGCCCGGGCGTCTCGGGCCCGGCCGCCGGTGAGCGTCGACGAGGCTCGCGTCCAGCAGCTCGTCGCCGAGCTCCTCGAGGCCATCGGTGAGGACCCGGCCCGGGAGGGCCTGCGCGACACCCCCCGCCGGGTGGCGGCCATGTACCGGGAGCTGTTCGCCGGCCACGAGGGCGACCCCGGTGCGCATCTCATCGTGACCTTCGCCGCCGAGCACGACGAGATGGTGATGGTGCGCGACATCCCCTTCTCGTCTCTGTGCGAGCACCACATGATCCCCTTCGTCGGCAAGGCGCACGTCGCCTACATCCCCGGCGACGACGGGCGGATCACGGGGCTGTCGAAGCTGGCCCGCCTCGTCGACCACTTCGCCCGCCGCCTGCAGGTCCAGGAGCGGATGACCACCCAGATCGCCGACTGCATGGAAGCGGTCCTCGAGCCCCGGGGCGTGCTCGTGGTGGTCGAGGCCGAGCACCTGTGCATGTCGATGCGGGGGGTGAAGAAGCCCGGGACGCTCACCATCACCTCGGCGGTGCGCGGGCTGTTCCGGGACGACCCCCGGACGCGGGCCGAAGCCCTGCAATTCGTCCACGGGCGCCGGTAACCGCCGTCTACGCTCGGCCCATGGAGCCGGCGCTGGTCATGGGCGTGCTCAACGTGACCCCCGACTCGTTCTCCGACGGCGGCAGGTTCTTCGACCCCGAGGCCGCCGTCGCCCACGGCCTGGCCATGGCCGGCGAGGGCGCCGACGTGGTGGACGTGGGGGGCGAGTCCAGCCGGCCCGGCGCCGTCCCCGTGTCCGAGGCCGAGGAGCTGGCCCGGGTCGTCCCGGTGGTGGCCGCCCTGGCGCCGCACGTCCGGGTCTCGGTCGACACCGTGAAGCCGGCCGTCGCCGAGGCCGCCCTGGGCGCCGGCGCCTCCCTGGTCAACGACATCTCGGCCCGGCTCTGGCCCGTGGCGGCCGAGGCCGGGGCGGGCTGGGTGGCCCTGCACATGCAGGGGACCCCGGCCACGATGCAGCGCGACCCGCGCTATGACGACGTGGTGCGCGACGTGTTCGGGTTCCTCCTCGACCGGGGCCGGGAGGCCAAGGAGCGGGGCGTGGCGGAGGTCTGGCTGGACCCGGGGATCGGCTTCGGCAAGACCCTCGACCACAACCTCGCCCTCCTCGGCCACCTGCCCGCCCTCGTGTCCGGGGGGGTCCCGGTCCTGGTCGGCACCAGCCGGAAGGGATTCCTCGGGCGCCTGGCCGCCGGGGCCGACGGCGAGCCGGTGCCCGTCGACCGCCGGCTGGCCGGGTCCCTGGCCACGGCGGTGTGGGCCATGCTGGGCGGGGCCGCCATGGTCCGGGTCCACGACGTGGCCGCCACCGTGCAGGCCGCCTCCCTGGTCGGCGACTGCCGCCTCCCCGAGCCTGCCGCCGCCCCCGCCGGGAGCAGGCCGTGAGGGGCAAGTGGGCGGCGGGCATCTCCCCCCGCAACTTCACCTGGGTGCTGAAGGAGCACCTGGCCATCAGCGAGCGCCCGGGAGGGTTCGCCCCCAACCACCGCCGGGTCCGGCGCCAGGAGGAGATCATCTGGCTGCGGGTCCAGGGCTTCGACCGGGTGGTGTCGCTCCTGCCCTCCCCCCACAACCTGGCCGCCTACGACGAGGGGGGGATCGCCTGTTCGCACTTCCCCCTCCCCGCCGCCGGCGACCTGCGCGAGGCGCTGCTCGAGCTCTACACCGAGCTCGGCCGGTGGGTGGAGGGGGGCGAGAAGGTCCTCGTGCACCAAGAGGAGCTCGGCGACCGGGTGATGGGCATCATCGGCGGCTTCCTCCTGTGGACCGGCCGGCTGGCCGGCGCCCCCCAGGCCATCGCCGTGGTCGAGCGGCTCGTCGGGCACCAGATGGGACCGGTCGGCCGCGACATCGTGGCCCAGGCCGCCGACCTGGCGGCGCCCGCCGCAGGGTGACGGCGGCGGCGGGGGGCGACCGGATCGAGATCCGGGGGCTCGTCGCCGAGGCCGTCCACGGCGTGGGGGAGGCCGAGCGGCTCTCGCCGCAACCCTTCGAGGTGGACCTCGACCTGTACCTCGACCTGGCCGCCGCCGCCGCCGCCGACGATCTGGGGGCCACCGCCGACTACGCCGCCGCCGTCGACGCCGTGATGGGGGTCCTGCGGGGCCGACACCGGGCCCTCCTCGAGACCCTGGCCGAGGACATGGCCGCCGCCGTGCTCGCCGACCCCCGGGTCGAGGCGGTCACGGTGGCGGTGCGCAAGCTCGCCCCGCCCGTGCCCGAACGGCTCCGGTCCTCGGGGGTCCGGGTCACCCGCCGGCGCTGAGTGTGCGGGCCTTCCTCGGCCTCGGCGCCAACCTCGGGGACCGGCGGGCCACCTTGCGCCTGGCCGTCGCGGCGCTGCCCGACCTCGTGGCCGTCTCCCCGGTGTACGAGACCGAGCCGGTGGGGGGGCCGCCGGGCCAGCCGCCGTATCTCAACCTGGTGGCCCGCCTCGACACCGACCGCTCGCCGCGCCAGCTGCTCGAGCTGGCCCGGGCCCTCGAGGAGGCGGCCGGCCGGGTCCGAGGCGTCCGCCACGGCCCGCGCACCTTGGACGTCGACGTGCTCCTCGTCGGCGACCTCACCGTCGAGGAGCCCGACCTCGTCGTGCCCCATCCCCGGATGTGGGAGCGGCGGTTCGTGCTGGCCCCCTTGGCCGATCTGGCCCCCGAGCTGGTGCCCCCGGCTCTCCTCTCCCGAGCTGGTGGTTCTGTCGTCGTGCTGGGTACACTGGAAGAGAACTGATCGCCTGACGCGACCGGCACCCGCAACGGGGCTGGAGCGCAGAAAGGGGTCCGGTGTTCTCTGTCCGCCTCATCGGTCCCGGCCGCGCCGGCCGGGCCATGGCCGCCGCCCTGGCCGACGCCGGCTGCGACGTCCGCGGCCTCCTCGGGCGCGGGGAGGACGTGACGGGGGCGGCCGAGGGCGTCGACGTGCTCCTGCTCTGCACTCCCGACCGGGCCCTGGCCGAGGTGGCCGCCTCGGTGCGGCCGGCGGCGGGCACGGTGGTGGCCCACCTGTCGGGCGCCTCGGGCCTCGGTGTCCTCGCCCCCCATCCCCGCCGGGCCTCGCTCCACCCCCTCGCCCCGATCCCCTCGGCGGAGGTGGGCCGGGTCCGGCTGCGCAGCGGGGTCACCTTCGCCGTGGCCGGCGACCCCGTGGCCCGCGAGCTCGTGGCCCTCCTCGGCGGGCGGGCCGTGGAGGTCGACGACGCAGAGCGGACCGCCTACCACGCCGCCGCCTGCGTCGCCTCCAACCATCTCGTCGCCCTCATGGGCCAGGTCGAGCGCATCGCCGCCTCCACCGGCCTCGGGCTCGACCCCTTCCTCGGCCTGGCCCGCTCCGCCCTGGCCGACGTGGCCGACCTGGGCCCGGCCCGGGCGCTCACCGGCCCGGCGGCGCGGCGGGACGAGGAGACCCTCGACCGGCACCGGGCCGTGGTCGGCCCCGAGGAGCGGCCTCTCTACGACGCCGGAGTGGCCCTGGCCCGCCGCCTGGCCGGCCAGGCCCCCGCCGGCCCAGTGGTGCCCGACCGTGGCGGCGCGCCCGGTCACCGGACGGGCCGTCCCCGGGTCGTACGCAGCGCCTCGGCCTTCGCCGCCGCCCTCGACGCGGCGCGCGCCGAGGGCCGCAGCGTCGGGCTCGTCCCCACCATGGGGGCGCTGCACGCCGGCCACCAGGCCCTCGTGGCCCGGGCGGCGGCCGAGTGCGACGTCGTGGCCGCCACCGTCTTCGTGAACCCGCTCCAGTTCGACGACCCCGCCGACCTCGCCGCCTACCACCGGGACCTGCCCGCCGACCTCGCCCTCGCCGGCGAGGCGGGCGCCGATCTCGTCTTCGCACCCGGCGTCGAGGAGATGTACCCGGGGTTCCCCTCCCCGCCCGCCACCACCGTCCACGTGGCCGGCGTGACCGAGGTCCTCGAGGGCCGGTCCCGGCCCGGCCACTTCGACGGGGTGGCCACCGTGGTGACCAAGCTCTTCGCCCTGGCCGGGCGCTGCCGGGCCTACTTCGGCGAGAAGGACTTCCAGCAACTGGCCGTGGTGCGGCGGCTGGCCGCCGACCTGTCGCTTCCGGTGGAGGTCGTCGGCTGCCCGACCGTGCGCGAGCCCGACGGGCTGGCGCTCTCGAGCCGCAACGTCCGCCTCGGCCCCGAGGGCCGTGGCGCGGCGCTGGCCCTCCGGGGCTCTCTCGACGCCGGCCTGGCCGCCCTCGCCGCCGGCGAGCGGTGCCCCGGCGCCGTGCGGGCCGCCATGGAGGCGGTGCTCGAGTCGGCGCCCCTCGTCACGCCCGACTACGCCGAGGTCGTCGACGCCGGGACCCTGCGGGTGCCCGAGGTGCTGGCCGGGGAGGTCCGCCTCCTCGTGGCCGCCGTCGTCGAGGGCGTGCGGCTGATCGACAACGACGGGACCACCGTGGCGGCACCGGCCGGCGGGAGCGGGGCGGGCGGGGACGAGCCCAGGCAGTTGGTGCTCACGACCAGAGAGGAGCGCTGAGCGATGCGGCGGCGCATGATGAAGTCGAAGATCCACCGGGCGACGGTCACCGACGCCAACCTGGACTACGTGGGGTCCATCAGCCTCGACCCCCAGCTCATGGCGCTGGCCGACATCCGGGAGTGGGAGCAGGTGGCCGTCCTCGACATCGACAACGGGGCCCGCTTCGAGACCTATGCCATCGTCGGCGGCCCCGGCGAGGTGTGCCTGAACGGCGCCGCGGCCCGGCTCGTCCACCGTGGGGACAAGGTGATCGTCATCACCTATGCCGACTACGAGGAGGCCGAGCTCGACGGCTTCTCCCCCTGCATCGTCCACGTCGACGCCACCAACCGCCCCGTCGACGAGGACGAGGCCCGGCTCGAGGCGGAGCTGCGCCGGGCCGTCTCGGCCTGACGCCCGGCCGCCGGTCACCTCGGGAGGCCCGGGCCGTGGATCTCGACGTCCTCGTCCTCGGCTCGGGCGTGGCCGGGCTCTCGGCCGTGGTGCGCCTGGCCGAGGTCCCCGGCATGCGCGTCGGGGTGCTCACCAAGGGCGAGCTGGCCGACTCGGCCACCGGCTGGGCCCAGGGTGGGGTGGCGGCCGTGCTCGGGGGCGACGAGGACTCGACCGACCTCCACCTC
>JAGWNV010000039.1 GCA_028872975.1 Acidobacteriota bacterium | reverse complement strand
TGGCCATGGTGTCGTCGGGCCGCCCCCTGCCCGCCGTGCAGGTGTCGGGGATCCGGGTCTCGGTCGACCAGGTCCGGTTCCACGTCGACCGGACCGGTGTGCCGGTGGTGGTGAAGGTGTCCTACTTCCCGGCCTGGCACGCGAGCGGCGCCCTCGGGCCGTGGCGGGCGGAGCCCAACCTCATGGTCGTCGTTCCCACCTCGCACGACGTGACGCTCTCCTACGGAGGCACCCCGGCGGGGTGGCTCGGCATGGCGCTCAGCCTCCTCGGCCTCGTCTTCCTCGCGCTCCTGACGCGTCGTCGTCACCTTCTCGGACTGCGCTGACCTTCGCCGGTCCCCAAGGGGCGATGACGAGGATTGGGTAAGCTCGCCCGCGCCATGCCCGCGCTGGAGAGCGTCTTCAAGGCCTACGACATCCGGGGCACGGTCCCCGACCAGCTCGACGCGTCGATCTGCCGAGCGATCGGCACGGCCTTCGCCCGGTTCGCCGGCAGCAGGCGGATCCTCGTGGGGCGGGACATGCGGGCCTCGGGCGAGGAGCTCTCGGGCGCCTTCGCCGACGGGGTGCGGGCCACCGGCGCCGACGTCGTCGACCTCGGCCTCGTCTCGACCGACCTCGTGTACTTCGCCTCGGGCCGCCTCGAGTCGCCCGCCGCGATGTTCACCGCCTCCCACAATCCCGCCGGCTACAACGGCATCAAGCTCTGCCTGTCCGGGGCCCGGCCAGTGGGACAGGACACTGGCCTAGACACCCTGCGGAGACAGGCCGAGGATCTCCTCGCCGAGCCGGCCTCACCGGCCCCGGAGGGGAGCCGGGGGGACTACGAGCAGGTGGACCTGCTCGAGGATTACGCCGCCCACGTCCGGTCCTTCGTGGACGTGGGGGGCCTGCGGTCGCTCTCCGTCGTCGCCGACACCGCCAACGGCATGGGGGGCCTGGTCGTCCCCAAGGTGTTCTCGGCCCTGCCGCTCGACGTCGAGGTCCTCTTCGGGGAGCTCGACGGGACCTTCCCCAACCATCCCGCCGACCCCATCCAGCCCGAGAACCTCGTCGACCTGAAGGCGGCCGTGGTGGAGGGCAAGGCGGACGTGGGGCTGGCCTTCGACGGCGATGCCGACCGGGTCTTCCTCGTCGACGAGCTGGCCCAGCCCGTGTCGGGGTCGCTGACGACGGCGCTGGTGGCGGCGGCCATGCTCGAGAAGCACCCCGGGGCCACCGTGCTCTACAACCTCATCTGCTCGAAGGTCGTCCCCGAGACGATCGAGGAACGAGGCGGGGTGGCGGTGCGGACGAGGGTCGGTCACTCCTTCATCAAGCAGGTCATGGCCGAGACCGGTGCCGTGTTCGGCGGCGAGCACTCCGGCCACTACTACTTCCGGGACAACTACCGGGCCGACTCGGGGATCATCGCCGCCCTCATCGTGCTCGAGGTCCTCTCCCGGTCGGACAGGAGCCTCTCCGAGCTACTGGCCCCCTACCGCCGCTATGCCGACTCCGGCGAGATCAACACCGTCGTCGACGATCCGGTGGGAGCCGTGGAGGCGGTGGCGACGACGGTGGCGGCGAGCGGGGCGCCGGTGGACCGGACCGACGGGCTCACCGTCGACAAGGGGGACTGGTGGTTCAACCTCCGACCCTCGAACACCGAGCCGTTGCTCCGGCTGAACGTCGAGGCGAGGACCGCGGAGGAGTGCGAGCAGCGGGTGGCCGAGGTGCTGGACCTCGTGTCCCGGAGCTCCGGGGCGGTCCGGTCGGGCGGCCGCTGATGGGGCGGCAGGCCGGGGCGTCGGCAGGTGGGTACCGGCCGGCCCTAGGGTCCTAGCCGGCGACGTCCCGAAACCTGGAGGGGAGAAGACACAGATGGCGCTCGACCCGTTGTTGCTCGAGGTGCTGGCCTGTCCGGAGGACAAGGGCCCCCTCCTCTACTTCGAGGACGAGCAGCGGCTCTACAACCCTCGGCTGCACCGGAGCTATCCCATCCGTGACGACATCCCGGTCATGCTCGTCGACGAGTCCGAGGCGGTGACCGAGGAGGAGCACGACCGGCTCATGGCCAGGGCCGAAACCGAGGGCGTGGTGCGCACCCTGGGGGGCGAGAGCGCGTGACGCCGGGACTGCCCGCCGCCGACGCCGTCGACAGCCTCGGCATGTTCGAGGCGGCCGCCCGGCTCCCCGAGCAGGTGGGGTCGGCGGTCGGGGCCGCGCACGGCGTCGATGGCCTGCCCGACCGGGCCTACGTCGAGAACGTGGTGGTCCTCGGCATGGGCGGCAGCGGGATCGTGGGCGACGTCATGGTGGCGGTGGCGGGGCCGTTCCTGCCCGTGCCGGTGTCGGTGGTGAAGTCCTACGACCTCCCCGACTTCGTCGGGGCCGGGTCGCTCGTCTTCGCCGTCTCCTTCTCCGGGGACACCGAGGAGACGGTGGAGGCCGCCGGGGAGGCGGCCAACGCCGGGGCCTCCCTCGTCGCCGTCACGAACGGAGGTGAGCTCGGGGAGTTGGCCGAGGAATGGGGCGCCCCCATCGTCCCGGTCCCCGCCAGCATCCCCCAACCTCGGGCCGCCCTCGGGGCCATGGCCATCCCCCCACTCATCGTCCTCGAGGACCTCGGGCTGTTCCCCGGGGCCAGCCAGTGGGTGGCCCTCGCCGTCGACCAGCTGGCCCGCCGACGTGACGAGCTCGTGGCCAGCGGGAACGTGGCCGAGGAGATCGCCGAGCGGATCGGCCGGACCATCCCCCTGGTCCACGGCGCCCAGAACCTGGGGGCAACCGCCGCCCTGCGGTGGAAGACCCAGGTCAACGAGAACGCCAAGAGCCCCGCCTTCACCGCCGTCTACCCCGAGCTCTGCCACAACGAGATCGCCGGCTGGGGACAGCACGGCGACGTCACCCGTCAGGTGATGACCCTCGTCAACCTCCGCCACGATGCCGAGCACCCACAGGTGGTCCGGCGGTTCGGTCTCGTCTCCGAGCTCCTCCGGGAGGTGGTGGCCGACGTCGTCGAGGTCCGGGCCCGGGGGGAGGGGGACCTCGCCCAGCTCCTCGACCTCGTCATGGTGGGGGACTTCGTCTCGCTCCACCTCGCCGCCCGAGAGGGCATCGACCCCGGTCCGGTCCCGGTGCTCGACGAGTTGAAGGACCGTCTGCGGGAGGCCTGAGGCTCCAGCCGTATAGTGCTGCGCCTGCCCTCGGTTCCTTCGAGGGCGGCCGGCGGCCGCCATCGGCGGGCCACCGGTGAGGGGAGCGCCCGGGGGGACGAGGAGGATCATGGCCAGCGGAGAGGGACCGGACTACAAGGTCGCCGACATGCGCCTGGCGGAGCTCGGCCGTGCCGAGATCCGGCTGGCCGAGGAGGAGATGCCGGGCCTCATGGCCCTACGGGCCGAGTTCGGCGACGAGAAGCCCCTGGCCGGGGCCCGGATCAGCGGGTCGATCCACATGACGATCCAGACGGCCGTGCTCATCGAGACGCTCCGGGAGCTCGGGGCCGAGGTCCGATGGGCGTCCTGCAACATCTTCTCCACCCAGGACCACGCCGCCGCCGCCATCGCGGCGGGGGGCGTCCCGGTGTTCGCCTGGAAGGGCGAGAGCATCGAGGAGTACTGGTGGTGCACCGAGCAGATCCTCCGGTGGCCCGACGGCAAGGGCCCGAACATGATCCTCGACGACGGCGGGGACGCCACCTTGCTCGTCCACTTGGGGGCCGACTGCGAGGCGACCGGGACGGTCCCCGAGGCCGGTCCCGACGCCTCCGACGACGAGCGGACGCTCTTCGCCCTCATCAAGCGGGGGGTCGACGTCGGGGAGACCTTCTGGAGCGAGACGGCCAAGGGCGTCCTCGGGGTGACCGAGGAGACGACGACCGGCGTGCACCGGCTCTACCAGCGCGAGCGCGAGGGCACCCTCCGGTTCCCGGCCATCTCCGTCAACGACTCGGTCACCAAGTCGAAGTTCGACAACATCTACGGGATCCGCCACTCGCTCATCGACGGCATCAACCGGGCCACCGACGTGATGATCGGCGGGAAGACGGCGGTGGTGTTCGGCTACGGCGACGTGGGAAAGGGCTGCGCAGACTCCCTCCGGGGCCAGGGGGCAAGGGTCGTCGTGACCGAGATCGACCCCATCTGCGCCCTCCAGGCGGCCATGGACGGCTACCAGGTCACGACCCTCGAGCGGATCGTCGAAGAAGCCGACATCTTCGTGACCGCCACCGGCAACCGCGACGTCATCACCGCCGGGCACATGCAGATGATGAAGCACAACGCCATCGTGGCCAACATCGGCCACTTCGACAACGAGATCGACATGGCGGGGCTGGGCCGGATGTCCGACGTCCGGCGGGTCGAGATCAAGCCCCAGGTCGACGAGTGGGTGTTCCCCGACGGCCACTCGGTCATCGTCCTGGCCGAGGGCCGGCTGGTGAACCTGGGCTGTGCCACCGGCCACCCCAGCTTCGTCATGTCGACGAGCTTCACGAACCAGGTCCTGGCCCAGATCGAGCTCTACACCCGGACGGCCGAGTACCCCCTTGGCGTGCACCGGCTGCCCCGGGCCCTCGACGAGAAGGTGGCCCGGCTGCATCTCGACAAGCTTGGTGTGAAGCTCACGACGCTCTCCCCGGTCCAGGCCGACTACATCGGGGTGCCCCCCGAGGGGCCCTTCAAGAGCGAGACCTACCGGTACTGACCGGCGCCGGCCCCGGAACAGGTCTCCGGCCCGGCGGATCCGCCCGGGGCCCGGACGACAGGCGACGTCGGGGAGGACAAAGGGGGGAAAGATCGCCCTCCGGCCCTGGGCATCGGGCCCCGGCGGGCGTACCATCGACGAGTGGGCCGTGTCCGGGTCTGTGGTTGCAAGTCGAAGCCAGTCGCAGGCGAAACGACCCACGTAAGGCAACTCGTGGTTGCCGAGCATGGTGCGGCTTAGGAGTAAGCCCTGCCCACCGGCGGCGCCGGCAGTCGGCGCCAGGTGGAGAAGGAGCGAAACGGCCCGCCGTGCCGCCGTGGGACCGGGGCGCTGGTCGCCTCGCCGCCGGCGGTGGGTCGTCACCTCCTCTGCAGGCGAGTGTGGGGGCAAAGACCAGGTCAGCCGGACACGGCCCACACCTTCCACCCATTGCCGGCGACACCGAACGGTGTGCCGGCGAGAGGGGCTTCGAGAAGGGACCCGAGGGCTCGACCAAGGAGGTGGCGACGTGGACGTGGACGTCATGGGCCGCAAGGAGACGGTGCCCGAGCCGGTACGGCGGCAGGCGCAGACCAAGGTGGCGAAGCTCGGCCGCCTGGCCCCGGTCCTCGAACACGCCGAGGTCCGCCTCAGCCAGGACGGCGACGCCCCGGCCGCGGCCCGGAACCGCTGCGAGGTCGTCGTCGAGGGCCACGGACACGTCCTGCGGGCCCGGGCCCGGGCCGCCGAGATGCAGGTGGCCCTCGACCTCGTGGTCGACAAGCTCGAACGCCAGGCCGAGCGGCTCAAGGGCAAGCTCGTCGGTCGGTCCCACCCGCGTCGCCAGAAGGTCCTGTCCCGGGCCTGAACTGCCTGGTCGGCGGCGTCTTCCCGGGGTCGGCGGGAAGGGCGTCGGCGGTAGACTTCGTCCCCCATGAGCGTCTTCACGCGCGTCCTGCGGGCCGGCGAGGGCAAGAAGGTCCGCCGGCTGGCGGAGCTCGTCCCCATGATCAACGAGCTCGAGCCCGCCATGGAGGCGTTGTCGGACGACGAGCTCAGCCGGCAGACGATCCGGTTCCGGGAGCGGCTCGACAACGGGGAGTCCCTCGACGACCTCCTCATCGAGGCCTTCGCCACCGTCCGGGAGGCGGCCTGGCGGGTGTTGGGCCAGCGGCCCTTCGACGTGCAGCTCATGGGGGGCATGGCCCTGCACTTCGGGTGGATCGCCGAGATGAAGACCGGTGAGGGCAAGACGCTCGTCTCGACCCTCCCCGTGTACCTGAACGCCCTGGCCGCCCGGGGGATCCACGTCATCACGGTGAACGACTACCTGGCCAGGCGCGACGCCGAGTGGATGGGCCAGGTCCACGGCTTCCTGGGTCTCACCGTGGGCCGGGTGAGCCCCGACATCCCCGACCCCGACGACAAGCGGCTGGCCTACGCCTGTGACGTCACCTACGGGACGAACACGGAGTTCGGCTTCGACTACCTCCGGGACAACATGGCCCGGTCCCGGGCCCACATGGTCCAGCGGGGACACGTCTTCGGGATCGTCGACGAGGTCGACTCCATCCTCATCGACGAGGCCCGGACGCCCCTCATCATCTCTGGTCCGGCCTCGGACGCAGCCAAGCTCTACTACCAGTTCGCCGGCATCGCCCGGACGCTCACCGCCGAGGTCGACTACGAGGTCGACGAGGAGAAGCGGACCGTCGTCCCAACCGAGGAGGGGATCGCAAAGGTCGAGCGGCAGATCGGCGTGGACAACATGTACGACCTCGTCTCGGTCAACTACGTCCACCAGCTGACCCAGGCCCTGCGGGCCAAGGAGCTCTATCACCGGGACAAGGACTACCTGGTGAGCGCCGGCGAGGTGAAGATCGTCGACGAGTTCACGGGACGGACCCTCGAGGGACGCCGGTGGTCCGACGGCCTCCACCAGGCCGTCGAGGCGAAGGAACGGGTGCGGATCAAGGAGGAGAACCACACCTGGGCCACCGTCACCCTCCAGAACTACTTCAGGCTCTACGAGAAGTTGTCCGGCATGACGGGGACGGCGGAGACCGAAGCGGCGGAGTTCGCCAACACCTACAACATGCCGGTCGTCCCCATCCCGACCAACCTGCCCATGGTCCGGGAAGACCAGGCCGACTTCGTCTACAAGTCGGAGGACGCCAAGTTCGCCGCCGTCGTCGAGGACATCGTCGAACGCTACGAGACCGGCCAGCCGGTGCTCGTGGGCACCGCCTCGGTGGCGAAGTCCGAGCAGCTGAGCCGTCTCCTCGAGCGCCGGGGGATCCCCCACGAGGTCCTGAACGCCAAGCAGCACGCCCGGGAGGCCGAGATCGTCATCCAGGCGGGCCGGCTGCACGCCGTCACGGTCGCCACCAACATGGCGGGCCGGGGCGTCGACATCCTCCTCGGGGGCAATCCCGAGGGCCTCTCCCGCCACGACCTGTTGGGGCGGGGCCTCGACCCCGAGGCCGAGGAGCACCGGGCCGAGTTCGAGCGGGTCCTGGCCCGGTTCCAGAAGGAGTGCGAGGACGAGGGGGCCCAGATCCGGGAGCTCGGCGGCCTCTACGTCCTCGGCAGCGAGCGCCACGAGAGCAGGCGGATCGACAACCAGCTCCGGGGCCGGTCGGGCCGCCAGGGGGACCCCGGGGAGAGCCGGTTCTTCCTCTCCCTCGAGGACGACCTCATGCGGCTCTTCGCCACCGGGGCCATGCAGTGGGTCATGACCCGGGCCCTTCCCGAAGACGTCCCCATCGAGGCGAAGATGGTCTCCAAAGCCATCGAGCGGGCCCAGAACACCGTCGAGGCCCGCAACGCCGAGATCCGCAAGGACGTCCTCAAGTACGACGAGGTCCTGAACGAGCAGCGCAAGGTCATCTACGCCCGGCGCATCCAGGTCATCGACGGGGAGGACCTCCAGGAGCGCACCGAGCAGCTCCTCGAGTCGACCATCCAGCTCCTCGTGGAGGCGGCCTGCCCGAGCGACTACCCCGAGGAGTGGGACCTCGACCAGCTCCTGGCCGAGATCTCCCAGTACTACCCCACGGCCTTCACCGCTGAGGAGCTCGCCGACGCGACCTCCCGGGCCCAGCTCGTGGAAAGCATGGTGGCCGAGGCCCTCGAGGTCTACGCCGGGCGCGACGAGATCTTCCCCGGCGGGCCCGAGGAGGCCCGGCAGGTCGAGCGGGAGGTGATGCTCCAGATCATCGACCAGCGGTGGCGGGACCACCTGGCCGAGATGGACTACCTCCGGGAGGGCATCAACCTCCGGGCCATGGGCCAGCAGGACCCCCTCGTCGCCTGGCAGAAGGAAGGCTTCGAGATGTTCGGCCAGATGATGGACGCCATCGACGACGACTACCTCCGCTACGTGATGCACGTCCAGGTGGTGGCCGAGGCCGCCGCCGAGCCCGACCTGAGCCGGGCCAACTACCAGGCGCCCGGCGATCCCTCCGAGTCCCCGAGCCTCCTCGAGGTGGCCCGGGTGGCGGCCGCCCAGGGCGCGGGCCAGCCGGGGCCGATGGGGGAGGGACCCCTCGGCCTGCCCGGGACCGGGGCCGGGGCCGGCCTCGCCGGCGTGGCCGGCACCCCCGGGGGACGGGGGTCTCTGCCCGGGGCCCCGGCCGGAGGGAACGGCCGAGGCGGACCCGCCGGCAGGAAGGGTCCCGTTCCCGCCGGCGACGGGGCGTCGTCGGGCGGGCGCCAGAGCCGGGAAGGTGCCCGGGGCGGAAGCGGGGCAGACCGGGGGGCGCCGGTCCAGACGGGCCGGACCCAGGGCGAGAAGCTCGGCCGGAACGCACCGTGCTGGTGCGGGAGCGGGAAGAAGTTCAAGCTCTGCCATGGCGCGTCCTGACAAGGGCGGCGCAGGCGAGCGGGACGTCCGGTCGGAGCTGACCGCCTTCCGGACACGGCTCGAGGAGGCCGAGCAGTACCTCGGGCTCGACCACCTCCGGGCCCGCCGGGCCGAGCTCGAGAAGGAGGCGGGCCGGCCCGACCTCTGGGACGACCAGGACAACGCCCGGGCGGTCACCTCGGAGCTGGGGAGCGTCTCGGCCGACATCGGCGTCCTCGAGGACATCGGCAGGCGCCTCGACGACGCCGAGACCCTCTTCGAGCTCATGATCGAGGAGTCCGACGACTCCGAGGCGGGGGAGCTGGCCGAGCTCCTCGACGATCTGGAGCGGCGCCTCGGCGAGCTCGAGCTGCGGTCGCTGTTCAGCGGAGAGTACGACGAGCGTGACGCCCTCGTCGAGCTCCACGCCGGGGCGGGGGGGACCGACGCCCAGGACTGGTGCGAGATGCTCCTGCGGATGTACGAGCGCTGGACCGAGCGCCGGGGGTTCGCCGTCGAGATCGACGAGGCGAGCGCAGGCCAGGAGGCGGGCTTGCTGTCGGCCACCGTCATCGTGAAGGGCCGGTTCGCCTACGGCCTCCTCTCCGCCGAACGGGGGGTCCACCGGCTGGTGCGGATGTCGCCATTCGACGCCCAGCACCGCCGGCAGACGAGCTTCTCCTCCGTCGACGTGACGCCCTTCATCGACGACGCCACGAGCGAGGTGGTCATCGACGACAAGGATCTCCGGGTCGACACCTACCGGTCCTCGGGGGCGGGGGGCCAGCACGTCAACAAGACCGATTCCGCCGTGCGGATCACCCACCTCCCGAGCGGGATCGTCGTCTCCTGCCAGAACGAGCGGAGCCAGCACCAGAACCGGGCCCGGGCGCTGCAGATCCTCGCCGCCAAGCTCCTCGCCCGTCAGGAGGCCGAACGGCAGGCGGCCATGGAGTCGCTGTCGGGCCCGAAGGGCGAGATCTCCTGGGGGAACCAGATCAGGTCCTACGTCCTCGCTCCCTATCAACAGGTGAAAGACCTGCGCAGCGGGGTCGAGACGGGCAACGTCGACGCCGTCTTGGACGGGGAGATCGACGACTTCATCGAGGCCGAGCTTCGTCGCCGGCGCGCCGAGGGGCCCGCTGACCAGGGCGACTGAGGGCTCCGGCCGGGGACTGCTAGCCTCGGGTCGACTCCCAGTGCGTCTCCCGTCGGCGGGGCGCGGGCAAACCCCCATCCGGGGTTGATGCGATGATCCGGTTCGAGAACGTCACGAAGACCTACAAAGGTGGGACCGTCGCCTTGCGCGAGGTCTCACTCGACATCGAGAAGGGCGACTTCGTCTTCCTGGTCGGCCCTTCCGGCTCGGGCAAGACCACCTGCATCCGGCTGCTCCTCCGCGAGGAGGTGGCCGACGCCGGGCGGATCTGGGTGGCCGGCCGTGACATCGGGGCCCTCAGCCACTGGCGCATCCCCTACCTCCGGCGGAACATCGGGTGCGTGTTCCAGGACTTCCGCCTCCTTCCGAACAAGTCGGTGTTCGAGAACGTGGCCTTCGCCCTCGAGGTGATCGGCCGGCCCAAGCACGTGATCGCCTCCCAGGTCCCCCAGGTCCTCGACCTCGTCGGCCTGGGCCGAAAGCGCGACAACCTCCCACACGAGCTCTCCGGTGGCGAGCAGCAGCGGGTGGCCGTGGCCCGGGCCTTCGTCAACCGGCCCCTCATCCTCCTCGCCGACGAGCCCACCGGGAACCTCGACCCGGCCACGAGCCAGGGCATCGTCCGGCTCCTCGACCGGATCAACCGGACGGGGACGACGGTGATCGTGGCCACCCACGACGCCGGGATCGTCGACCAGATGCGCCGGCGGGTGATCGAGCTCGACCACGGGAACCTGGTGCGGGACCAGGCCCGGGGCGTCTACGGATACGGGACCTGAGGGGACCTCGTGCCCGTTTCGTTGGACTACGTGACCCGGGAGACGGCGTCGAACCTGTGGCGCAACCGGCTCATGACCATCGCCGCAGTGCTCACGGTGGCCGTCTCCCTGTCGCTCGTGGGGACCGCCCTCCTCCTCCGCCAGGGCGTGGCGCACGCCACCACCAAGTGGCAGCACGGCGTGAACGTCCTCGTCTTCCTCGAACCGGTCAACCCCCCCCTGGCCGCCCTCGACGCCAACGTGAAGCCCTCCTCACCGGGCCAGGGACAGGCCCTCCAGCAGCAGCTGGCCATCCAGCAGCAGCTCACCACCCTCCCCTACGTGCGGACCTGCCTCTACCGGGACCAGCAGTACGACTTCAGCGAGGCCCAGCACCTCCTGCCCGCCGACGAGTCCCAGGCCCTGACCGTCGAGTCGACGCCGGCCTCCCTCCGGTGCGTCCTCCAGGACCCCCGGGAGGCCCAGGCCATCTACATGCAGTTCCACGGGCGGCCGGGGGTCTCGGCGGTCTCCTATCCGAGCCAAGCCGTGAAGAACATGGAGCAGGTGACCCACATCCTCCAATGGGTCTTCTTCGGATTGGCCCTGATCCTGCTGCTCTCGGCGGCGGTGCTCATCTTGAACACCATCCGCCTGGCCATCTTCGCCAGACGCCGGGAGGTGTCGGTGATGAAGGTGGTGGGGGCCACCAACTGGTTCATCCGGATCCCCTTCATGTTCGAGGGGCTCGTCCAGGGGGTGTTGGGGGCGCTCGTGGCGGCCCTGGTGGTGATCGGCCTCCACTGGCTGCTCGACCGGCTCGCCCACGGGAGCTCCCTGCTCTACCAGATGCGGCTCTCGACCGGCGAGGTCTTCGTCACGAACTTCTGGGTGGTCCTCGTGGGGCTGCTCGTCGGCACCCTGGGGTCGGCCTTCGCCATCCGCCGGTTCCTCGACGCCTGACGATCCCGCTGCGGGTGCAGCGGCGAGTGCTCAGGCCTTGTTGACGCCGTGGGCCCGGACGAAGTCGTTGACGGCGTAGTACGCCTCGATCGACTCCCCGGCGTCGCCCCAGAAGCCCTCCAGAACGTCGAACTCCATCTCGCCCTTGTCGACGAACCAGTTGTTCACGTCGGTGATCTCGAGCTCGCCCCGTCCCGAGGGCTCGAGGGTGCCGATGATGGAGAAGACCTCGGGGGGGTAGCAGTAGATCCCCGTCACGGCGTAGTGGCTCGGGGGGTCCTCGGGCTTCTCCACGATGCGCCTGATCCGGCCGGCGTCGTCGAAGTCGGGGACGCCGAGGTGGCGGAGGTGGGTCGGGTCCTCCTCCTCGGTGAGGATGATCCGGGCCCCCCGGTCCTGGGAGCCGAACCGCTCGACGGTGGTCCGGAAGCTGTGCTCGACGATGTTGTCGCCCAGCATCACGAGGATGGGGTCGTCGGCGGCGAACCGCTCGGCCAGGCCGAGGGCCTCGGCGATGCCGCCGGGGCGGTCCTGGTAGGCGTAGGAGAGCCGGTCGATGCCGTGCTCGTGGCCGTTGCCGAGCAGCCGGAGGAACTCCCCGGCGTGGGTGCCCCCGGTCACGAGCATGATCTCGGTGATCCCGGCCTGCACCAGGGCCTCGATGCCGTAGCTGATCATGGGCCGGTCGAAGAGGGGCAGGAGGTGCTTGTTGGTGATCCGGGTGAGGGGGTGCAGACGCGTCCCGCTCCCGCCGGCCAGCACGACGCCTTTCATGTCCGAGTCATCCCTGGGAGGCCTCCACTGTCGGACCAGGTGCGGGGGTGCCGGCGGACCGGGTGCTCCCGCCGGCGGCCAGCCAGTCCACCATCTCCTTGCGATGGCGACCGTAGTCGAGCTTCCCCGAGGGCGATCGTCCCAGGCTGTCGACGATGCGGACGTGGCGGGGGGCCTTGTAGGCGGCCAGCAGTGACCGGACGTGGTCGACGAGCTCGGCCTCCCCGGCCTGCTGTCCGGGCCGGAGCTCGACGGCGGCGGTGACGGCCTCGCCGAACCGGTCGTCGGGGATCCCGATGGCCACGGCGTCGTTGACGGCCGGATGACGCTTCAGGACCTCTTCGACCTCCTCGGGGAAGACCTTCTCCCCGCCGGTGTTGATCACCACCGACCCCCGGCCGAGGAGCTGGATGGACCCGTCGGCGTCGACGGTGGCGTAGTCGCCGGGGATGGAGTACCGGACGCCCCCGATCTCCCGGAAGGTGGCGGCGGTCTTGTCAGGGTCCTTGTAGTAGCCGAGGGGGTTGCGGCCCCCCAGGGCGAGGACGCCCTTCTGGCCCGATCCCGGCACGATGTCGGCGTTGGTCTCGGGGTCGACGACACGCACGTCGGGGCCCAAGGTGAAGTGGGCGGTGTGCTCGGCGCTCGATCCGGTCGAGACAGAGGTGCCCATGCCGAGGGCTTCGGAGGAGGAGAAGGCGTCGATGAGCATCATGGTGGGGTGGTGGCGGAGCAGTCCCCGCTTGGTCTCCTCGCTCCACATCACCCCCGAGGAGATGATGGCGAGGAGGGTGGAGAGGGTGTAGCGGCCCGGCTCGGCGTCGAGGGCGGCCAGGATGGGCTTGGCGAAGGCGTCGCCGACGATGGCGAGGACGTTCACGTTCTCCCGGCCCACGGTGTCGAGCAGCTCGGTGGCGTCGAACCGACGCTGGGTGAGGGTGACCACGCACCCTCCGACGGCCATGGTCCCCATGGCGGTGAAGGCGCCGGTGCCGTGCATGAGGGGACAGGCCGGGATGATGACGGGCCCGGCCCCGACGATGGTCTTGCGGACCCCCTCGAGGCCGTCGTCCTCGGGCACCCGGATGATGTTGCCGGCGTTCAGGCGGCGGAAGAGGTCGTCCTGGCGCCACATCACCCCCTTGGGCATGCCGGTCGTGCCGCCGGTGTAGAGGAGGAAGAGGTCGTCGCCGCTGCGGCCCCAGGGCGCCGAGAACGGGTCGCCTCCCGAGGCCGCCGCCGCCTCGTAGCTCGTGGCCCAATCGGGACAGGGGCCCGAGCTGTCGTCCACCCAGAGCCAGGTCGAGATGCGAGGGAGCCGGTCGCGGACCTTCTCGATCCGGTCCGTGAAGGTGCCGTGGAAGACCACGGCCACGACATCGGCGTTGTCCCAGAGATAGACGAGCTCGTCCTCGGTGTAGCGGTAGTTCGTGTTGACCGGCGCCAGCCCCGCCTTCATGGTGGCGAAGACCGACTCGAGGTACTCGGGGCCGTTGTAGAGGTACTGGGCCACCTTGTCCTGGGCCTTCGCCCCGGCGCCCACCAACGTCCGGGCAACGCCGTTGGCGCGGGCGTCGAGCTCCCCCCAGGTGATCCGCCGCGTGCCGTGGACCTGCGCCGGCGCTCCCGGCACGACCTCCGACACCGCTTCCCAGACGTCGGCGAAGTTCCAATCGGTCATCGGGGCAGCCTACGCTGCGCGTCGTGGACCTCGCCCTTCCGGGAGACGATCATCCGGCCCGCCTGGCGGTCCGGTCGTGGTTGGCGGCGAACCCCGCGCCGAGCCCCCGGTCGCTGGCCGAGGCCGGGTACGTGGCGCCCCACTGGCCGCCGCCATGGGGGTTGGGCGCGGACCCCGTCGCGCAACTGGTGATCGACGACGAGCTCCGGCGTTCGGCGGTGCGGCGGCCGTCCAACCAGATCGGGATCGGATGGGCCGGTCCCACCATCATCCACGCCGGCACCGAGGCGCAGAAGGACCGGTACCTCCTGCCGTTGCTGGCCGGCGAGGAGATCTGGTGCCAGCTCTTCAGCGAGCCGGGCGCGGGCTCG
>JAGWNV010000038.1 GCA_028872975.1 Acidobacteriota bacterium | reverse complement strand
AGAACTCGCCGGCGGCGATCCCCGAAGGCACGACCACGGCTCCCGGGAAGGCCCAGGGCGCCGCGGCCCGGACCTTGGCGAGGAGCGCCGCGCTCACGAAACAGGCCGTCCCCGCACCGTCGAGCGGTGGCAGCGCGCAGGGGAGCCCGGTGAGGCGGCCCACCACGGCGGACAGCGCCCGGTGGTGGCGCATCACCCGTGTCCACCCGTCGGCCTCCGGGCCGTAGACCGGCCATTCGTCGCACACGACGGGCACCACCGGGATCCCGGCGGCGAGGCAGGTGGTGAGGAGCCCCATCGACATCGCCCCCATCGCCCATGCCGAGACCACATCGGGCCGGAAGCGGGAGAGGACCTCGCCGAGCACGGCCTGGTTGGCCGCCTCCAGCCGGTAGCGGCCGAGCGGCGACGGGTCCACCATGCGGTGGTCGCGCCAGTAGAGCCGCAGGCGCCGCTCGACACCGGGGTCTTCGGGCCCGTCACCGGCGTCGGGCAGCCGGACGTCGCCGGTGAGCACGCGGACGTCGTGGCCGCCCTCCCGCCATTGCCCGACGACGTCCCGGCAGGAGAGCTCGTAGCCGCCGAAGGAATGGGGTGGGTACATGTTGGTGAGTACCAGCACTCGCACCGCCGGGCAGGCTAACCAGCCCCGGGGTCGGGTGGCCCGCTCGGCTCGCCGCCGGCGGGGGCCAGCGGCCACAAGATCGCCGGTCCGGGGCCGTTCTCTCGGCGGAGTGGGGCGTCTCCGGCCCCTCCGCACCCTCATGACGGCTCTCACCAGCGAACTCGGAGAGCGGGGGGCCAGCCCGCCTCCGCTCAGCGTCGACCTGCACGGCTCCGCCACGGGTCCGGGCGGGCTGGCCCGCGCCGTGTGGGCGCATCGCGAGCTGCTCGGCATCCTCGCCCGCAAGGAGTTCCACGTCCGCTACCGGCGGGCCACCTTCGGGGTGCTGTGGGCGGTCGCCCTGCCGGTGCTCCAGTCCCTCGTGCTGGCCGTCGTCTTCTCCAAGGTCGCCCACATCCGCCACGCCTCCCACTACCCGGTGTTCGTCCTCTCCGGCATGGCCGCCTGGCTCTACTTCGCCATGGCCCTCGCGGGCGGGTCGACGTCCATCGTGGACGGCTCGGACCTCTCCAGCCGCGTCTACTTCCCCAGGATCCTCCTGCCCCTCGTCCAGGTGGCCACCAACCTCTACGGGCTCCTCGTCACCGTGGGCGTCCTGGTGGCACTGAGCCCCGTCCTGGGCGTCGGGCTCGGGTCCGGTCTCGTGTACCTGGTCCCCGGGGTGGTGGTGCTCGTCCTCGTGACGGCGGGGTTCGTGCTCGTGGCCTCGGCCCTGCACGTCTACTTCAGGGACATCCGCTACGTGGTCTCCGCCGCGCTCATGATGTGGATGTACGTCACCCCGGTGATCTACCCGCCCGCCGACACCCACGGGCCGCTCCGGGCCGCCATCCTCGCCAACCCGCTCACCGGGGTGGTCGAGCTGTTCCACGCCTCCACGGTGGGAGCCACCGTGTCCCTCGCCGCCGCCGTGTCGGTCTCGCTGGCGTGGGCGGCCGTCCTGCTCGTCGCCGGCGTGTCGCTCCACAGCCGGTTCGACCGGGTCTTCGCCGACCTGCTGTGAGGAAGGGTCGCCGATGAGCGCCGCCATAGAGCTCCGCGGGGTGAGCAAGCAGTTCACCAAGTACGTCGACACGCCGATGCTGCTCACGAGCATGCTGCGGTTCCGCCCCGGGACGAGGCGCGACCGGATCTGGGCCGTGCAGGACCTCGACCTCGACGTCGCTCCCGGCGAGTCCTTCGGGGTCATCGGCAGGAACGGCTCGGGCAAGTCGACCCTCATGACCCTCATGGCCGGGATCACCGCCCCGAGCCGCGGCTCGGTCCGGGTTCGGGGCCGGGTGGCGCCCCTCATCGCCGTCGGCGTCGGCTTCCACCGCGAGCTCACGGGCCGGGAGAACGTCTACGTGAACGGATCGATCCTGGGGCTCAGCCGCCGGCAGATCGACCGCCGCCTCGAATCGATCGTCGACTTCGCCGAGGTCGGCTCGTTCATCGACACGCCGGTCAAGTTCTACTCCTCGGGGATGTTCGTGCGGCTCGGCTTCGCCGTCGCCATCCACGCCGAGCCCGAGGTGCTCATCGTCGACGAGGTCCTCGCCGTCGGGGACATGGCCTTCCAGGTCAAGTGCTACGACCGGATGAAGGAGCTGCGGTCCTCGGGTGCCACGGTGGTCATGGTCAGCCACGCCCTCGGCGCCGTGCGGCGCATGTGCGAGCGGGTGCTCCTGCTCGACCGCGGACGACCGGTGGCCGTCGGGACCGCCGAGGAGGCCATCGCCGCCTACCACGACGTGCTGAGCGCCTCCCGGGAGATCACCGTCGGGGAGTCGGGCCTGCGACACGAGCCCGACGTCGTGAAGATCGGCGCCGTCGAGGTCCTCGCCGCCGACGAGCGCGGGTGCTGGTGGCGCACCGGCCACGTCGAGGCCGGCACGCAGGTCCGCCTCCGGGTCGAGGGCACGGCCGTCACCGACCTCGACGACCTGGTCGTGGCCCTCACCGTGCTGGGGGCCGACGGCAGCGTCGTCTACGCCGACTCCACCGCCGGCCACCCGTTCGGCGCCGTGGGGGCCGGCGAGTGCTTCACCGCCCTCGGCTCCTTCTGCTGCCGGCTCCCCACCGGGACCTACGAGGTCGCCGTGCGGGTCGACCGGGCCGACCTCCGGACGACGCTGGCCTTCGCCGCCCCGGTGTCGTTCTTCGTCACGGGGCGCAACACCGTCGCCGGGCTGGCCGACCTGGAGACGGCATTCGCCCGGGAGGAGTCGGGCGGGACCGCCGTCGTCCACGACCCCTCGAGCACGGCCGGTGTCGCCTCGGGGAGCCTGTACCTCTCGTGAGCGGCGCCGATCGCCTGCGCAGGCTGCCCTGGACCCTCCGGTACCGGGCCGGGGGACGTCTCTCCTCGGAGCTGCGGCGCCTCGTCGTGGTGGCGACCCACCGGCACTGCCGCGTCGAGTTCCGGGGCCCGGTCCACCTCGGTCCCGGCTTCTCGCTGTGGATCCCCGGGAAGGGGACCCTCGAGGTCGGAAGCGGCGTCGACTTCCGCCGGGACTTCTATTGCGAGATCTCCGGCGAGGGGAAGGTCACCATCGGCGACGGCTCCATCTTCACCGGCGGCGCCATGATCCAGTGCTCGACGGAGATCGCCATCGGCAGGCGCTGCGTGTTCAGCCAGTCGGTGTTGATCGCCGACGGCAGGCACCGCTCGGGGTCGACGGAGCTCCACATCCTCGACCAGGGATACGACTACTCGCCGGTCCACATCGGCGACGGGGCCACCGTCATGGCGAAGTGCACCGTGACCGCCGACATCGGCGACGGGGCCTTCGTCGGGGCCAACTCGGCGGTCGTCCGCCCGGTGCCACCCCTGTGCCTGGCCGTGGGCGCCCCCGCCGTCCCGGTCCGGTTCTTCGCCGACGCGCCGGCCGAGCCCGCCGCGACGGCCCGTGCATGACGGCCACGGCGCCAGAGACGCTCGGGGCCGATGACCTGACGGTGGTCATCCCCACCGCCGGCCGCTGGGAGGTGCTGGCCCGGACGCTCGGGGCACTCGCCCGGCAGAGCGTCGGGGGCTTCGAGGTCGTGGTGGTAGCCGACGGGGTGACGCCCCCGGCCCCGCCGACGGGGGCCAAGGTGGTCGAGGTCCCCCACGGCGGGCCCGGGGCGGCCCGCAACGCCGGCGTCGCCTCGAGCGACCGGTCCCTCGTGCTGTTCCTCGGTGACGACATGGTGCCGGACGACGGGCTCGTGGCGGCGCACCTCGCCGTCCACCGGGCCCGGCCCGAGCCGGAGGTGGCGGTCCTCGGGCGGGCCCAGTGGCATCCCGAGGTGGCCGGAGGCCGGGTGCAGGGCTGGATGGACCGGAGCCGGTCGCAGTTCGAATTCCCCGACGGGCCCACCGACGACGCCGGCTTCGGCCGGTTCGTGTCGTGCAACGTGTCGCTGAAGCGCGCCTTCCTCCTCGCCGCCGGCGGGTTCGACGAGTCCTTCACCTACTACTACGAGGACCTCGACGCCGGATGGCGCCTGGGGGAGCGGGGCATGCGGCTGCACTACGAGCCTGCCGCCGTGGCCCGCCACCTCCACGGCTACGACCTGGCCTCGCTCGAGCGCCGCTTCCGCGGCGTGGCCGCCGGCGAACGGCACATGGCCGAGCTGCACCCCTGGTTCGAGCCCTTCTTCCTCCGCCGCCTGGAGGACGCCCGCCGCGGGCCCCGCCGTGGGCCGTGGTGGCCGGTGGCGGCCGGGCTCCTCGGCTCCCGGCCCGGACGGCTCGCCGACCGGGCCCGCGCCGGGGAGTCGGCGTGGTACCACCGGCGCCTGGCCCCGGGCTTCCTGGCCGCCTGGCACGGTGCCGGGGACCTGGCCGAGCTGCGCCACTACCTCGGGGACCACTTCGACCAGGAGCTTCTCGAGGGCCACGAGCGCCTGGTGGAGGAGGAGCGCCTGGCCGCCGGCGACGAGGAGGAGTTCTACCGGACCAGCCACCGGTACCTCTACGACCTCACCGTCTTCGCCATGTCGGGGACCAAGGCCCCGTACCTGGGGGAGGTGCGCGCCGCCGTGCCGGGCGGGGGCCGGCTGCTCGACTACGGCTGCGGCATCGGCGCCGACGGGCTGCGGCTCATGGCCGACGGGTACGAGGTGTCCTTCGCCGACTTCGACAACCCGAGCGTCGAGTACCTGCGCTGGCGCCTGGGCCGCCGGGAGGCGAAGGCCGACGTCTACGACGTCGAGTCCGACGAGATCCCCGGGGACTTCGACCTCGTCTACTGCTTCGACGTGATCGAGCACGTGGAGGACCCCTTCGCCTTCCTGGCCCGCCTCGAGGACCACGGCCGGCTCGTCGCCGTGAACTTCCTCGACGAGGACCACGACGACACCTCTCTGCACCGGCCCCTCCCGGTGCGGCGGCTCCTGGACCACGCCGCGCGCCGGGGGCTGCGCCGCTACCGCCGCTACCACGGTCGGTCCCACGTCGTCGTCTACGAGGCCCCCCGGCGCGCCGTGGCCGGGGCCGGGCGCCGGAGGGCGCTCCGGCACACCCGGTCGTGGACGGAGCGGGCCGTGGGGGCCCTGGCGCCGGGACGCGAGCCGTGGTTCCCGTCCGCCGAGAGGGGCTGAGGCCGGTGCCGCCGGCCGGGGACGGCCCTCTCGTCGACGTGGGCGTGGTCACCTGGAACACCGCCGAGCTGACGGCCGAGGCGCTGCGGCGGCTCCTCGACTCGGACCAGGGCTGCCGGCTCCGGCTCCTCGTCCACGACAACGCCTCGAGCGACGGCACGCCCGGGGTCCTGGCGCGCCGGGTGCCCGAGGCGGAGGTCGAGGTGTCCGGGGAGAACCTCGGGTTCGCCAAGGCCGTGAACCGACTGCTCCGCCGGTCGACGGCGCCGTGGTTCCTCCTGCTCAACTCCGACGCCTGGCCGGAGCCGGGGGCGCTGGGCGCCATGGTGGCGGCGGCGCGCCGGCGCCCCCGGGTGGCCGCCGTGGCCCCCCTGCTCCTGCGGCCCGACGGCACCGTGGAGCACTCGACGCATCCGCTGCCCTCGTTGGCCGTCGCCGCCGCCGACGCCGTCGGCGGCCGGCGGTGGATGCCGTGGCGCTGGCTCGAGGACCGCTGCCTCGAGGGGGCCTGGCGCCACGACCGGCCCCGGGTCGTCGACTGGGCGGTGGGAGCCGCGCTGTTGTTGCGCCGCGACGCCGTCGAGGCGGTGGGGGGCCTCGACGAGACGTTCTTCATGTACGTCGAGGACCTCGAGTGGTGCTGGAGGGCCGGCGACGAGGGGTGGGAGACCTGGTTCGAGCCCTCCGCCGTGGTCCGCCACGTCGGGAACGCCTCGGGGGCGCGGCGCTTCGGCGAGGACCGCCTGGGGCTCGAGTCGGCGAACCTCCGCCGCCTGCTGCGCCGCCGCCTCGGCCGTACCCGGGCGGCGTGCTACTTCGGCCTCCAGGCCGCCGGGTGCGGTGGGCGGGCCCTCACGGCCCGGTTGGGGGGGGACGCGGCGGGGAGCGCCCGGTGGCGTCTCGCCACCAAGGCCGCGCTCGGCCTCCTGCGGGCGCCGGCGACGGCGGCACCGGCACCCACGACGGCCGTCGCCGCCGAGGCGTCGTCGGGCCCCGAGGTGTCGGTGGTCGTGGCCAGCCGGGACCGGGCCGCGCTCCTCGAGCGGCTGCTCGGTGCCCTCGAGAAGCAGACCCTCGGCACGGGGCGCTTCGAGGTCGTGGTCGTCGACGACGGCTCGGCCGACGGCACGGGGCAGGTGCTCGAGCGCATGCAGGGGGAGGCCTCCTTCCACCTGCGGGCCATGGGCCATCACGTCTCGCTCGGCCCGGCGGTGGCCCGCAACCTCGGCTGGCGGACGGCGCGGGCGCCGTTCGTCGCCTTCACCGACGACGACTGCGTCCCCGACCCGGCCTGGCTCGAGGCCGGGCTCCTCGCCATGGGGGCCGATCCCGTGGTCGTGGTGGGACGGACGGGGCCGCCCGAGGAGCAGCGGGAGCTGGCCGGGAGGGCCTTCGCCCGGTGCCTCCGGGTGGACGAGCCCCGGTTCTTCGAGACCTGCAACGTCTTCTACCGGCGCCAGGACCTCGTCGCCGCCGGCGGGTTCGACGAGCGGTGCCGGCGTCCCGGTGGCGAGGACACCCGGCTGGCGATGGCCGTGCGCGCCCTGGGGGTGGCGCCGCGGTTCGCCCCGGCGGCGCTCGTGCACCACGACGTCCGCGACGGGGGCTTCCTCGGCGCCCTGCGCGAGGCGCCGCGCTGGCAGGACGTGCCCATCGTCCTGCGGGGCCACCCCGAGGCCCGTCCGGAGCTGCTCCACCGGTGGCTGTTCTGGAAGCCCACCCATCCCCCCGCCCTCCTGGCCGCCGCCGGCCTGGCCGGGGCTCTCCGCCATCCCCTGGCCCTGGTCCTCGTCCTGCCTTGGCTCCGGTTGCGTCTCCACCACCGTCCCCTCGCCGCCGGTCACCGGGCCCGGGTCGTGGCCCTGCCCGGAGGGCTCGTCCTCGACCTGGTGGAGGTGGGGGTCATGGTCCGGGGCTCGCTCCGGCACCGGACGGTGGTGCTGTGAGCGGCGGCGAGGAGGACCGGCTGCACGTCGCCGTGGTCCATCCCTATCCCTGGCCGGAGGTCCGACGGGGCGCCGCGCGCTACGTCGAGGACCTCTCGTGGTACCTCGCCGGCCGGGGCCACCGCGTCACCGTGGTCACCGGCACCCACGAGGCCGCGGCGGAGACCGAGCGGCCCGACGGCGTGCGGATCGTCCGGAGGCCGCACCTCCGGGCCGGGCCCGGCTGGCGGCTGGGGCTGGGGGAGATGGAGACCTTCGGCGGGCGCGTGCCCGGGGCGCTCCGCAGCGCCCGGCCCGACGTCGTCCACGCCATGACCCCGACGGGGGCGCTGGCGTCGCTCCTGTGCGGACTGCCGACGGTGTACACGGTGCTCGGGCACCCCGTGGCGGCCCAGCTCCCGCCCCGGCGGGTGCCCCGGCTGCTGTTCGAGGCGGCGGTCCGGCGCGCCGGGGTGACCGCCACGCTGAGCGAGGCCTCGGCGGGGGCGCTGGTGCCGCTCGCCCCGAGGGCCACCGTCGTCCTGCCACCGGGGATCCGCCTCGGGGCGTTCCCCTTCGACCCGTCGCCGCGTACGGGTCCGCCGCGCATCTTGTTCTCGGGATCCCTGGAGGACCCGCGCAAGCGCGCCGGGCTGGCCGTGGCGGCGCTGGGCGAGGTCCTCGAGCGCCATCCCGACGCCCGGCTGATGCTGTCGGGGGCCGGGGACGCCGGCCCGGCGCTCGAGGGTGCCTCGGGGCGGGTGGCTTCCGCAGTGGACGTCGCCGGCCCCGGATCGCCCGCACAGCTGCCGCGGCGGTACGCGGCGGCGTCGGTCACGGTCCTTCCCGCCGAGCACGAGGCGTTCGGTCTCGTGCTCGTGGAGTCCCTGGCGTGTGGCACACCGGTCGTCTGCACCCCCGACGGGGGCATGCCCGAGATCGTCGACGGCGCCGTGGGGCGGGTGGCGACCGGCGCCGGGGCCTCCGAGCTGGCCGAGGCCATCGTGGCGGCCGTCGCCCTGGCCCGCCGGCCGGGGACGGCGGCGGCGTGCCTGGCCCGCGCCGCCCGGTGGTCCTGGGAGGACGTCGTCGGCCCCGCCCACGAGACCCTCTACGCCCGTCTGGCCGGCCGCCCGACGCCGACGGCGGCACGTGCCGGCGCCGCCGTCCCGTGACCGCACCGGCCCCCACCGTCCTGCATTTCGTGGCCGAGTGGCTGCCCCCCTCGGAGCAGTTCGTCTACGACCTCGTGACGAACCTGGCCCACCCGGGGGCGGTGGTCTCGGCCGGGAGGCCGCACGGGACCGAGCGCTTCCCCCACCCCGGCCTGCGCACCCTCGCCCCCGTCGAGCGGTGGGTGCGCCCGGCTCGGCTGCGTCCGGCCGCCATGGCCGGGGCGCTGCAGGCGCTGGCCCGCCAGGAACGCGCCGCCGTCGTCCACGCCCACCACGGCTATCGCACCGAGCTCCTGGCGCCCGTCCTGCGGCGGCGGCGGCTGCCCTTCGTCCTCTCCGTCCACGGCCACGACGTCACCGGCTACTTGGACCAGCGGCCCGATCCGTATCGGGCCGTGTCCCCGCTCGTGTCGGCCGTGGTCGTCCCCAGCCGGTTCGTCGTGCCCCTCGTCGAGCGCGCCGGGCTCCCGGCCGACCGCGTCCGCGTGCTGCCCTCGGGCATCGACGGGCGCTACTTCGTCCCCACCGCCCTGCCCGAGGGCGACCCCGTGGCCCTCTTCGTCGGCCGGTTCGTGGCCAAGAAGGGCCTCGACGTGCTGGCCGAGGCGTGGCCCGCCGTGCAGGCGCGCCTGCCCCGGGCGCGGCTGCGCATCCTCGGCTTCGGGCCCCTCGAGGCCCTGGCCCGGGCCATCCCGGGCCGGGTGGAGGTGGCGACCGGTCCCGACCGGCGGGCGGTGCGCGACGCCATGCGGGCGGCGACGGCGGTGGTGACCCCCAGCCACGCCGCGTGCGACGACGCCGTCGAGACCCTCCTCATGGTCAACGTGGAGGCACAGGCGAGCGGCCGGCCTGTGGTGAGCACCTGGCATGGGGGCATCCCCGAGTACGTCGTCCACGGGCAGACCGGCCTGCTCGTGCCCGAGTCCGATCCGGCCGCCCTCGCCGACGCCCTGGTGCGTGTCCTCGGCGACAGGGAGCTCGCCACCCGGCTCGGGGAGGCGGGCCCGGCGACGGCGGCGGCCCTCGACGTCCGCCGGACGGCAGGCGCCGTCGACCGGCTCTACGACGAGCTGCTGGCCGAGCGCGCCGCCACGCCGGCGGCGGGCTGAACCCCGCCGGCGACGGCCTGGAGCGAGGGGCCAGGCCGCGACGGCGCCTCGCCCACGACCGAGGCGGGCACCCCCGACGCAAGCGCCCCTGGCGGCACGTCGCGCAGCACGAGGGAATTGGCCGAGACGACGGCACCGGCGCCCACCACGACCCCGCGGGCCACGGTGGCCTTGGCGCCGATCCAGGCGTCGTGCTCGATGGTGACCGGCCGGGTGGCCACGTTGTGGACGAACCATCGTTCCGTCTCGTCGTGGTAGTGGCTCGAGTCGACGACGGTGGCGTACTCGGCGAGGGCGATGTGATCGCCGATGTGGACCTGCTCGTCGCAGTGGATGGTGCAGCCGTCCTGGACGAGGGTGGGACCGTCGATGCGGAGCAGGCCGCCGGTGCCGAGCCGGCAGCCGCGCCGGATGTCGACGCCGGCGCCGAGCTCGAGGCGGCCGCCGTGGCGGAGCTCGATGCGGACGTCGTCGCCGATCTTGCAGGCCCTCCCCACGACGACGGCGGCCTCGACGTGCGGCTCCACGGTGACCCGGACCCGGCGCCCGAGCCGGACGTCGCCGGCGACCTCGAGCCGCAGCCGCGAGCGGTGCCAGAGGGCCCGCAGTCGGAGCGAGGTGACGAGGCGCCGGCGCCGCAGGGTGAACCCGGCGCCCACGACGACGACGGCGAGGCGGTGGGCGCCCGAGAAGGCGGCGCGCGCCGGGGCCGCCCAGGCGCCCCGGGGACGGGCCGGCGCCGTCATGCCAGGAAGGGTGAGGTGGGGTCGGCGGCCTGGGCCCGGTACCACTCGATCGTGGCCACGAGCCCCTCGGCCAGCGTGTGCGACGGCTTCCAACCGAGCAGGTCGCGGGCCCGGCTCGAGTCGCAGCGCATCTCCCATATCTCGGTGGGCCGCTCCGGGATGGCGCCGAACTCGGGGCGGACCGGATTGCCGAGGAGGTCGAGGACGAGCTCGGCCAGGTCGCGGATCGAGACGTCCTCGCCGCAGCCGAGGTTGAGCAGCTCCCCCTCGAGCCCGGGCACCGCCGCGGCGCGCACCAGGCCGTCGACGAGGTCCTCGACGTAGTTGAACTCCCGGGTCTGGCGCCCCTGGGTCATGCGCAGCGGCTCGGAGCGCAGGGCCCGGAGGACGATCTCGGGGATGACCCGGTCGATGGTCTGGGCCGGCCCGAAGGCGTTGAAGGGCCGGAGCATGACGATGGGCCATCCCCGGCCCTCGCAGAAGACCCGGCAGAAGCGCTCGGCCGCGTACTTGCTCGCCGCGTAGGGGGAGATCGGGTTGACGGGCCCGTCCTCGCGGAAGGGCACGGGCACGGCCCCGTAGATCTCGCTCGTCCCCATGTTGACGAAGCGGGTGTAGCCGGACCCCGCCAGCGCCTCGAGCAGGCCGACGGTACCCTGCACGTTCGTCTGGACGCACTCGTCGACGCGCTGCCAGGACTTGCCCACGTGGGTGTAGGCGCCGAGGTGGAAGACGTGGGTGGGGCGGGCGGCGTCCACCACCGCCTCCATGGCGCCCCGGTCGCAGAGGTTGCCCTCGTGGAGCTCGAAGGCGCCCCGCAGGTCGGCGAGGCGCACCGGGAAGAGGGTCGAGACGGTGCTCGTGAGGGCGTGGACCTCGACGCCGTCGCCCACCAGGCGCCGGACGAGGTGCGAGCCGATGAACCCGGTGGCGCCCGTGACGAGCGCCCGGGTCCCGGGGCCGAGGAGGGAGGGCTCGCCGCTACTCATCTGCCGTCCCCGGCCAGTGCCGCCGTGCGGGCCCACGGCGGCCGGGGGCCCTCCCGGCACAGGGCGTCGAGCTCGAGGGCGTCCTTGTAGGTGTCGAGGGACCGCCAGAAGCCCTCGTGGCGGTGGGCGAACAGCTCGCCGGCCTCGCCGAGGGCGACGAGGACGTCGCGCTCGAAGTCGTCACCGGCCAGCCACGTACGGAACCGGCGGTCGAGGACGAAGAAGCCGGCGTTGATCCAGTGGTCGGGCAAGCGGGGCTTCTCCCGGAACCGCACCACCCGGCCGGCACCGTCGGTCTCGATCGTCCCGTACTGCGAGGGCAGGGGGACCGTCGTCATGGTGGCGGCACCCTCGTGGTCGAGGTGGAAGTCGAGGAGCTCCCGCAGGTCGACGTCGGCCAGGCCGTCGGCGTAGGTGAGGAAGAAGCGCTCCCCCATCTCCCCGGCGCAGGCGGCCACCCGGGCGCCGGTGTTGGCCTCCTCGCCGGTGTCTCTCACCTCGACGCGCCAGTCGGTGGGGCAGGTGGCGGCGAAGGCGGCCACGGCCTCGGCCTTGAAGCCCGCCGCCAGGACGAAGTCCGTGAAGCCCTGTGCCGCGTAGATGTCCATGACGTGGCCGAGGACGGGACGGCCGCCCACCTCGAGCAGCGGCTTGGGGACGCTGGTGGTGCTCGGATAGGCGCGGGTGCCCTTGCCCCCGCACAGGATCAGTGTGCGCACGTGTCTCCGCCGCCCCCTCGGTGTCCCGGCCTCTGCCGGGGGGCCTCTCGCCCGTCACGGGAACGGTCCGGCGATGGGGGACTGGCGCACGAGCACCTCATCGACCGCAAGGCGGGTGCCGGGGGCCACGTTTCCCCGCTGCGGGGTGTGGCGCCGGCCGAGGCGTGGCGGCCGCCGGACGGAGGGACCGTGACGACGGACCACTTGCAGGATGCAATCGACCGCTACCCGTGGTACCACACCCTGGACCTGGGAAACGGGGCCGTGACCCGGGGCATGTTCGACCACCGGGGCCAGGAGGACCGCTACGGCATGCCCGCCGATCTGGGCGGCAAGCGCTGCCTCGACGTCGGGACCATGGACGGCTTCTGGGCCTTCGCCATGGAGCGCCGGGGGGCGGCCTCGGTCACGGCCGTCGACCTGGAGGACCCCGAGGCCCTCGACTGGCCGGCGAGCCTCCGGCACCGGATCCGCAAGACCATGGACGAGACCAAGGGGGAGCGCTTCGAGCTGGCCCGGCGGGCCCTGGGGTCGTCGGTCGACCGCCGACTGTGCTCGGTGTACGACCTCGACTCGGCCGAGCTCGGGACCTTCGACTTCGTCTTCTGCAGCGACATGCTCGTCCACCTGAAGGACCCCATGACGGCCGTCGAGCGCCTCCGGGGGGTGTGCACCGGCACGGCGGTCGTCGTGAACCCGGTGAAGGAGCAGTTCCCCTTTCGCCGCCGTCCCCTCGCCCAGTTCGACGGCGTCGACGAGTTCGAGTGGTGGGTGCCCAACCGGGCGGCCCTGGTGCGGATGCTCGAGGCCGCCGGGTTCGCCGACGTCCGGTGCGGCCCCGAGTTCGCCCTGCCGGCGGTGGCCGGCGGCCCCTGGAAGGGCCGGCGCCGGTGGGTCCGCGGCCAGGTGTGACGGGCGAGCGCCCAGGGACGGCAGAGGTCCGCTCGCCGGGCTACGAGGCGGCCACTCCCGAGGTCTCGGTGGTGGTGGCCACCCGTGACCGCGCCCGGTTCCTCGACGGCCTCCTCGAGGCCCTGGCCGCCCAGCGCCTGGCGCCGGGGCGGTTCGAGGTCGTGGTGGTCGACGACGCCTCCACCGACGGCACCTGGGCGGGCCTGGGGCGCGCCGCCGGGCGGTCGTCGCTGCCGGTGCTGGGGCTGCGTCTGGGGCGCAACGTCGGCCAGGGGGCGGCCAGGACCGCGGGCGTGGCCCGGGCCCGCGGTGCGGTGGTGGCGATCACCGACGACGACTGCCTCCCGACCCCGCAGTGGCTCGAGCAGCTCCTCGTCCCCCTCGCCGCCGTGGACGGACGCCTGCCGGCGGTGGTGGTGCAGGGGCGGACCGAGGCCTGGCCGGCCGATCGGGCCGGGGCCGGGGCCTGGGCGAGGACCGTCTGGGTGCTGGGCCCGACGTGGCTCTTCGAGACCTGCAACATCGCCTACCGTCGTGCCGATCTCCTCGCCGCCGGTGGCTTCCCCGGCCGCCTGGACGCCCCCGCCGACCGGCGGGGCAAGGCGGTGGGGGAGGATGCCCTGGCCGGTTGGCGCGTCGTCGACACCGGGGCCCGTCTCGTCTACCGCGCCGAGGCCCTCGTGCACCACCGCAACCTGTCCGCCTCCTACCCCTCGTGGCTGGCCTCCCACTGGGGCAAGGCCCGGTTCCCGGCCCTGGTGCGGCGCCACCGGCTCGGCCGGCGGGCGCTCTCGGCAGGGGTGTTCCTCGGGCCCCGCACCGCCGCGCTCGAGCTGGCCCTGGCGGGCGCCGGCCTCGGCACCGCCCTCCACCGTCCCTGGCTGTCCGTCGCCGCCGCCCCCTGGCTGGCCCTGGCGTGGCCCGAGGCGCGCAGCCGGCCCGGGGCGGCCGGGTTCCGGCTCCTCCAGCTCCTGGTCGGCGACCTCGTCGGGGTGGCGGCCCTCGCCGTCGGCAGCGTCCGCCACCGGCGCGTCGTGCTCTAGGAGGCCCGCCCCCGACGGTGCCGCCCACGCAAGGTTGGCGTCGATCCCACGTTGCTCCGAGTGGCCGGCCGGCGGCTCGTGCTCCGCAGCGGGTCCGGCGCAGACCGGTGGGCTCGACCGGAGTGGAGGTGTGGTGGGCGACACGCACGAAGGCGCTCCCTCTGCGCTGGGCGCCGTCATGGCACCGGCCCCCGCCGCACCGGCGCACTCCTGGCAGCCGACCTTCCTGGGCCTCGGGACGCAGGACACCGCCGCCGTCGACGGGATGGCCGGCGCCGGGCCCGCCCTCGCCGGCTTCGGCCAGGCCAGCCCGGTGCGCACGGCGGTGTCCCGGATGGCCATCGACGCGCTCGGCCTCGTCCTCGCCGCCGTGGTGGCCGGTGCGGTGCAGGCCGTCAGCCACGGACTTCGCACCGGCGCCCGCATGGACAGCGCCTTCGGCGCCACCGAGGCGCGGCTGCTGCTGTCGCTGCCCGTGCTCCTGCTCACCTTGTCG
>JAGWNV010000315.1 GCA_028872975.1 Acidobacteriota bacterium | reverse complement strand
GGGGGGCGCTCCGGGAGGGACTGCCACCGGAGGTGCCGGCAGCGGCTCCCCGGGCAACGGGGCCGGCGGCGGCGCCGGCGGCGGGGGCGGCTACAACGGTGGAGGTGGAGGCGGGACGGCGGGCGGCTACACCTTGCTGAACGGCAGCGGAGGCGGGGGCGGCGGTGGGGGCGGCAATTCGTATCCGTCCGACGCGGCGGTGTCGAGCTCGACCAACACCGGCGCCGGCCAGGTGACGATCTCCTACGCCTACACCGTCACGACGTCGACGGTCACCGTGACCCTGAACGACCTTCTCGACACCCAAGTGGTGGCCGCCAACGCCACGCCCTGACCGAGGGGCCGGGGCGGCGGCCGGCGGGCGACCCGCCCGTCAGGTGGAGGGCGTGTACCCGGCCGGCAGGGTGATCGACTTCTGCTCGAGGAAGAGCTCGAGGCCCTCCCGGCCGAACTCCCGGCCAAGCCCCGAGCCCTTGAAGCCGCCGAAGGGGGTGGCGAAGTCGATGGGCACCGGGTTGTTGAGCATGTAGGTCCCGGTCCGCACGCCCCGGGCCACCTCGAGCCCCCGGTCGGGGTCCGACGTCCACACCGACCCGCACAGGCCGTAGTCGGAGTCGTTGGCGATGGCCACGGCCTGGTCGTCGCCCTCGTAGGGGATCACCGCCAGCACGGGGCCGAAGATCTCCTCCTGGGCGATCCGCATGGAGTTGTCGACGTCGACGAACACGGTGGGCTCCACGTAGTAGCCCTTGTCGAGGCCGGCGGGCCGGCCGCCGCCCAGGGCGACCTTGGCCCCCTCTTCCTGGCCGATCTTGATGTAGCCCTCGACGCGGTCACGCTGGCGCTCGGCCACGAGCGGTCCCACCTCGACGGTCGGATCGAGGGGGTCGCCGACCGTCATGGCCGAGACCTTCTCCACCAGTGCCTCCACGATCTCCTGGTAGCGGTCGCGGGGAGCGAGGATCCGGGTCTGGGCGATGCAGGCCTCGCCGTTGTTCATGATGGCGTTCCCGAGGAGCATGGGGAGGGCCTCCTCGAGGTTGGCGTCGTCGAGGATGACGGCCGCCGACTTGCCCCCGAGCTCGAGGCTGAAGCGCTTCAGCTGCTCGCCGCAGATGGCCCCGATCTTCCGGCCCGCGGCGGTGGACCCGGTGAAGGAGACCTTGTCCACCTTGGGATGCCGGACGAGGTGCTCACCCACCTCCCGGCCGGCGGGCACCACGCTGAGCACACCCTTGGGCAGGCCCGCCTCCTCGAAGATCTCCGCCAGCCGGAAGGCGTCGAGCGGGGTCTCCGGGGCGGGCTTGAAGACGACGGTGCATCCCGCCACGAGGGCGGGCGACAGCTTGGCGGCGCCGATGAACAGCGGCACGTTCCACGGGGCGATGGCGGCCACCACCCCGACCGGCTCGTTGCGCACCAGCACCGAGCCGAGCAGGCCGCTGCGGAGGTCCTCGAAGGGGTAGCTCGTGGCGAGCCCGGCGTAGTAGTCGAAGATCATCGAGGGGGCGAGGACCTGGCCCATGGTCCCCCAGGTGACGGGGGCCCCCATCTCGGTGGTGATGAGCGCGGCGAGGTCGGCCATCTCTGCCTGGATCGCCTGGGACACCTTGGTGAGCACGGCGGCCCGCTCGGCCGGGGCCATCCGGGGCCAGGGTCCCTCGTCGAAGGCGGCGCGGGCGGCCTCGACGGCGCGGTCCATGTCGGCCACGGTCGACTCGGGGACCCGCCCGGCCGGCTCCTCGGTGGCCGGGTTGATCACGTCCAGGGTGCCGGTCCCTGCCGGAGTGACCCACTCACCGCCGATGTACAACCGGTCGTAGACCTTCACTGCCCCTCCTCGGACTGGAACCTGTTCTCATCGGGCATGCTACCGACCTGGCCAGCCGCCGTCAGCCCGGGTCCGGCGCCGGCTCAACGGGCGCCGGGGGCCTCGAGGGCAGGGGCACGGTCGAGGTCGCTGAAGGCGAGGTCCACCGTGGCCCGCGCCGTGGAGCCCACCACGGCGATGTGGAGCGTCGAGAGGTACTCGCCGCGCACCGTCGCCAGGTAGGTGGCCCCGGTGGGCGCCAGGCTCGACAGCTGGCCGCCGAACAGCGTGGCCAGGAGCAGCTGCTCGTTGGCGGGAGTGAAGGAGTAGGTGCCCGACCCCTGCCCGGTGACACCGGTGGCGCCAGCCACGATCTCGAGCGGCAGGACGAGCTCCTCGGCCACCTGGGCGCCTGAGGCCGAGATGGACTGCCCCAGGTACTTCCAGGCCCCGCTGCCCACCCGCCGGTAGTGCCGGGGCCCGATGACGAGGCCGGTGATCGACTGGCCGAGGACCGTGTCCTGCACCCGGTCGGGCGCCTGGTAGATCACCACCGCCTCGGAGCGCCGGGGCGGGCTCGAGGCCGGCGCCGTGAGCGGGGCCAGGGTCTCGGTGTAGGCGAGCCGGAAGCTCGACACCGCGGCCGTGTCCGCCGCCGCCGCGCGGAGCTGGGAGCGCGCCACGGGCGGGGCCCCGGTGAGGGAGAAGAGGATCGCCGCCACCGACAGCAAGGTGAGCAGGGCCAGGAGGAAGTGCGGCGCTGCCCGGTTCT
>JAGWNV010000037.1 GCA_028872975.1 Acidobacteriota bacterium | reverse complement strand
CCCGAGCTCGACGCCCCGCCCGAGAGCCCGGTCGGCGACGAGGGCCATGCCCCGCCGGGCCAGGAGCGCCTCGAGCAGTCGCCGCTCCTCTCGCCGGTCGCCACCTCGATCGGCGACGGCCCGCCCGAGATCCTCGGGCAGGCCGTGGCGGGTCTCGGCGACACCGGCACCACCGGGGTCTCGTCCGCGGCCCCCCGGCGCCCCCGAACGACCCACCCGGGCCAGGAAGGCGTCGGCGACCCGCTCGACGTCGGCGGCGGGGGCGCCCCACGGGAGGGTGCCGGCCCAGGCCCGCACGGCGTCGCGCCGGGTGAAGGAGGAGCTGGCGGGCCGAACGGTGACCAGGGCGCGGTAGATCTCCTGATCGGTCCCCTCCCTCCCGACGTCCCTCGCCGCCCGGCGGGGTGACCGGTCGAGGAGGGCCTCCAGGCGGAGGGGCCCCAGGCCGAGCTCCCTGCCTCGCCGGCGCCACTCCCGGCGGAGGTCGTCGACCGGCACGTCGAGGTTCTTCTCGGGCCTGGTGACGAAGAAGGCCACCGTCGAGGCCCTCCGGGAGGTGCCCGCCGGTCCGGCGAGCCCCCGGTCGGCGAGATGGGCGGCGATGGCCGCCGACCGCCGGGAGAAGGCGCGGCGGACCTCGGTCCCGATGCCGGCGATCTCGGCCCGGCCCCGATCGAGCGGCCCCCAGGCCACCCCGAGGGCGGCGGTCAGCTCGTGGCGGAGCTGGGCGTGGTACAGCGAGGCCGTGGCGGCCCGATGGGCGTAGACGCCCCGGCCGTCGAGCGCCGAGACGTCGCCCTCCGGACCCCGGCCGACGTTGGGCACGAGGACGTGGGAATGGAGGTGCGGGTCATCGGCCCGGCTCGTGCGATGGAGGAAGACGGCCGCCGGGGCCGGCTCGACGGGCAGGACGGCGCGGCCACCCTCGTCGTTGCGGCGGCGGACGGCGAGGGCGTGGTCCTCGACGTAGCCCAGAGCGGCGGACACGGCCCGGTCGTGGGCGTCGCCGACGGCGCGGCGGACGTCGGGCTCGGTCAGCCCGTGGAGGACGCTCACCGACTTCGGCGCGCAGAAGCTGAGGTCGTAGCCGGCGACGGTCACCTGGCGGCGGTCGGCGCCCAGGGGAAGGCCGGTGCGGGGATCGGCGCCCTCGAGGAGGGCCCCGAGGGCCTCGGGCTCGACACGACCTCGGAGCCCCCACGCCGCGCTCCCCTGCCCGGCCCAGCGTCCCGGCGGCTCCCGAGCGGGTCCCCCGGTACGCCCCGTCGGCTCCAGGTAGTAGAGGTGGCCGCCGGCTCGGACCTTCGAGAGCACGAGCACCGCGCAACGGTGCCGGTGTCCCATGGCCCTGACCTTGCCGGGTTCCCTGCCGGGTTCCTCGGCGGCGACGGGCCGGTGATCAGCCGGCGGCGCGGTAGCGCTCGAGGAGGCGGCGGGCCGCCTCGGCGCCGGCCCCCGTGAGGGCCTTCGGACGCAGCACCTCGGCATGGGGGCCGAGGCGGAGAAGGAGGCGCTCGAACCAGACGGTGCTGGCCACGGCCAGCTCGACCTCCGTCCGGCCGTCGCGCCTGTCCTTCCTGGCCAGGACGGGGACGGCCTCGACCAGCCAGGTCCCCCCGGCGTCGACGGCCAGCGTGGCCACGGTGGCGTCCGGGCCGGGCACGAAAGCGGCGGGGGTCGCCTCGGTGGCCGGCTCGGGGAGCGGCCCGTGATCCTCGGCGGGCCGGCCCGTCTCCGACACCGACACCAGCCGGTCGAGGCGGAACCGGCGCATGTCGCCGGCCCGGTGGCAGTAGGCGTCGAGGTACCAGCGGCCCTCGACCGACACGAGGGACACGGGATCGATGATCCGGTCGGACTCCTCGTCGCTCGAGAGGGAGTAGTAGCGCACCGCCAGCTGACGCCGGTCCTCCACGGCGCCGCGGACCTCGGCCAGGTGGGGCGCGTCGCCGAGCTCCACCTTGAGACGGCCGGCGCCGCCGAGGGCGGCGTCGAGCTTCCCGAGCGCCCGGGCCATGGCACCGTCGGGATCGCTCCCCGGTGTGGCCAGGATGGCCCGCGCCGCGCTGGCCAGGGCGAAGCCCTCGGCGGCGGTGAGCCGGCGGGGCCGGGCCAGCTCCTCGCCGAGGTTGGCCACCACCTCCTGGTCGTCGACGACGATCTCCATGAGCTGGTCGGGGGTGTAGGGAGGCAGGCCACAGCAGGCGGCGAGCTCGAGGTCGGCCACGAGATCCTCGGGCCTGATTCCGAAGCGGTCCGAGAGCTCCGACACCGGCGCCCGGCCGACCCGGGCCAGCCAGCTCAGGATGGCGAGGAGCCGACGGAGTCGTTGCCCGGCGTCGGGCCGGGTCGTCACGACGTCCCCGCCATGGACTCGAGCCACTCCACAACCGACCGGCGGACCGGTTCCGGTCCGAGGACGACGACGTGGTCGCCGAGCTCGAACAGCCACGACCGGAGGGCGTCGACGTTCGTCACCTCGAGGCCGAGCACCGCCGCCCCGTCGCGGCGACGCTCCCGGACGGCGGCCGAGCCGAGCTGCTGCTCGACCAGCCCCGCCACCTCGGGAAGGGCGAGGAGCTCCACGTGCACCGTCTCCCCCTCCCCGATCCGCCAGGGCTCCTCGGCGAGGGCCGTCGTGGGCTCGAACCCTTCGGGCAGGGTGCCGGTCTCCGCCGCGCCGGGGACGGGCAGGCCCTCCATTCGGTCGACGCGGAAGGTCCGCGCCGCGTCCTTGTCGAGGTCGAGCCCGACGAGGTACCACCAACCGCCGTGGAACCGCAGCGACGCCGGGGCCACCCGCCGGGGCTGGCCCCGGTAGGAGAACCGCACCTCGGCCCGGGCCCGCAGGGCCTCCCACAGCACCGGCAGCGCCGGCAGGTGGGGCAGCTCGGCCAGGGGCCGGGCCCCCGTCGGGGCGGGCAGTCCCAGGCGCCAGAGGGCGTCCCGGCCACTAGGATCGCCGAGGTGGACCGCGGCGACAGCCAGGTTCAACGCAGCCTGCTCGTCGGCGTCGAGGTCGAGGTCGGGAAGGTAGAAGTCCTCCTCCCTTATGGAGTATCCGACCTGGTCCGGTCCCGACACCGGTGCCGTCGACACCACGATCCCGCCCTCTCGGAGCGTCCGCTTGTCCCGCTCGAAGGCTTGACGCCGGGCCTCGCCCTCGGGCGGGTAGCCCGGCACCTCGTCGGCGATCTCCCGCAGCGACCGGGGAGGACCGTCGCCGAGGAGGACGAGGACGAGGTTGGTGAGTCGCTCGAGGCGGTCGACCACGGCCGACAGCGTAGGCGGGGCCGTCCGTGACCCCGTGGGCCTTCCAGTTCCCCGTGGCCGCCTGGACGACGGTGGCGTGACCTTCGTCGGCGTCCTCTGGCTGCACCGGCTCGCCGACGACGGGCGGGGCGGGGCGACCTACCGGATGACCGGCCGCCAACGCTGGCAGCTCGCCGGCGCCGTCGGCAGCCTGGCCGTGGCCGTCGGCTGGCCCGTCGCCGGACTCGCCGCCCACTGGTCGCTCACCGCCCTTCTCCTCCAGCGACTGCTCATCGTCCTCGTCACAGCACCGCTCCTGCTCCTCGCCCTCCCCACCCCGGCCCTCGCCCGTCTCACCCGGCCCGCCCTCGTCGACGCCGCTGTGGACTTTCTGAGCCGCCCGGCCGTGGCCATCGTGACCTTCACCGTCGTCGTCGTCGGCACCCTGAGCACCGGCGCCGTGGGCGCCCAGGCGGGCGGCGGCGGCTGGCGGGCCTTCTTCGACGTCCTGCTCCTCTTCGCCGGGATCGTCCTGTGGATCCCCGTGTTCGGCCGGGTGCCGGGACCCCGGCGGATGTCACCGGTCGGAAAGGCGGTCTACCTCCTCGTCCAGTCGGTGCTCCCCAATTTCCCGGCCGTCGTCTTCGTGTTCTCCCGCCATCCCCTCTACGCCGCCTTCGCCCACGCGCACCGGGCCATCGGGCTCTCTGCGCTGAACGACCAGCAGCTGGCCGGGATCGTGGCCAAGGTGGGCACCCTGCCAGTGCTGTGGAGCTCCGCCTGGCGGGCACTGTCGCGCGCCGAGCGGGTGGAGCGGCTCGGCGTCGACGAGGAGCCCCTCACGTGGGCCGAGGTGGAGCGGGCCATGGAGCGGGGGGACCGGGCCGCCCGGCGGTCACGTCCTGTGGCCTGAGGGGCGGCCACCGGAGGACCTCGTGGCGCAGCGGCAGCGGCACGCGCGACAGCACGAGGGTGCCCAGCAGCCGTTCCTCGGGGCTCGAGACGAAGACGAGGGCGACGGTCCCGGTCCCGCTGGCCGGGGCCCTGCCGAAGGACTTCTGCACCTGGTCGAGCCGGAACCGGCCCTGGAAGGAGACGACGCAGACCGACGTCACCGTCCTCCCGGCCCGCGCCTCGAGGAGGGAGCGGAACCGGGGCCGCCGGTCGAGGTCTTTCGAACCGAGCAACCGGACGCCGGAGAGCGTCCCCCGGTCGCGCACGGCATCGGTGGCGACGGGCACCGCCCGGAAGCAGGCACTCGACTTGGTCCCGAGGGTGTCGCGCGGGGCCGCGCAGGCGGACAGGGACAGCACGGACAGGGCCACCGCCGACAGGACGCCGGCCGCCCGGCGACGGCGCCGAAACACACGGCGGCCCGTCATGCCACCACCTCGGCCGGGACCTCGGCGCGCTGGCCGGTGGCGGCGGCGGCCGTCTCCCTCCGGGTCTTCACCGCCAGGGCACCCCACACGGCGTAGCCCACCGGGAGCTCGCCCCAGAAGCTGATGATCCGGTAGAGCAGGACCGCCGCCACCGTCGAGGTCTCGGCTCCCCCGAAGGCGACGAGGGCGATGGTGAGGCTGCCTTCCACGACCCCGAGCCCTCCCGGGGTGATGGGCAGGTTGACGGCCAGCTGGCCGGCGCCGTAGGCGAGGAGCAGCCCGTGCCAGGGGACGGCGACCCCGACGGCGACGAAGGCGAGGGCGAGGCACCCGGCGTCGAGGATCCAGTTGGCCAGACCCCAGGCGAGGACCCGCCCGGCGCGCCTGGGCGTGAGCCGGACGGCGGTCAGGTGGGCCACGAGCCGGTCGACCCGGGCGCCGACGTCGCCCCGGGGCCAGTGCAGGAGGCGCCGGCTCGTCCGGACCGAGGCGTTGATCAGCCAGTCGATGGCCCGGTGCTGGAGGAACACTGCCCCCATGGCGAGGGCGACCAGCAGCACCCCCAGGGTGACCCAGACGAGGTCGAGGTTGGCCCCCTCGGCGCCGGCGATCGACAGGCCGGTGGCGGCGACGAGGGCGAGGCTCACCGAGGCGGCCACGAAGACGGCGACGAGGGTCCAGCCGGCCAGGGCGTCGTCAGCCCCCCTCCGGCGATACTGCCGGAAGGCGAACACCGACGAGACGACCGGGCCCGCCGGCATGGAGTTGGCGATGGCCGTCGCCGCCAGGGTGACCGAGGTCATGGACCCCCTCCCGGCGTCGACGTCGCCGGCGAGGAGGAGCTCGCGCTGGACGAGGGCGAAGGCGACGATCGAGGCGAACTCGAGGACGACGGCCAGGATCACCCAGGGCCAGGAGACGTCGGCCAGGTACGTCGAGGCCCCGCTCAGCTCGCCCCGCTGTCCGGTCACCGCCCAGACGGCCAGCGCGACGAGGCCGAGGCCGACCACGTAGCGGATGTAGGGCCACGTGCGCCGGAGGCTGCGACCGGCCCTGCCCGGGTGGGCCGTCGTCGAGCCCGGGGGGCCCGCCTGCCGGGGATCGGGCGTGCCGGCGGTGTCGGGGGCGTCGGGCGGGGGGGTCACCCCGAGGCCGGCTCCACGAGGATCTTCACCTGCTCGTCGGGGTGGGCGAGCGCGTCGAAGGCGCCGGGGACGCCGTCGAGGCCGACGGTGCCGGTGATCATGGGGGCCAGGTCGACCCGTCGCTCGGCGATGGCCCGGAGGGAGGTGGCGAAGTCGGCCGGCGAGTAGGCCAGGACGAATTGCAGGGAGAGCTCCTTGGCGATGGCGAAGAAGGGGGAGATGGTGTCGGGCTCCATGCAGACGCCCACGACGACCACCCGGGTCCCGAGCGGCACGTCCCGGAGGAGCTGCTCGATGGTCCCCGGCACCCCGACGGCCTCGAAGACCACGAGGGGCCGCCCTCCCTCCAGCCGGCGCCAAGCCTCGACGAGGGGCTCCTCGGCGGGATCGACGACCTCGGCCCCCAGCCGGCCGGCGAGGGCCCGGCGGCCGGCGGAGAAGTCCCCGGCCACGACCGACTCGACACCGGCAAGGCGCAGGGCGGCGACGACGGCGAGCCCGACCGGTCCGCAGCCCACCACCACCGCGGCGTCACCGGCGCCGATGCCCGACTTGGCCACGGCGTGGATGCCCACGGCCAGGGGCTCGGTGAGGGCCGCCTCGCCGGTCGACAGCTCGGCCGGCACCTCGAGGAGGAGAGGGGCGGACAGGAGCATCTGCTCGGCGTAGCCCCCCGGATAGGTGTTGTTGTAGGCGAGCTGATGGACACCCGCCGCCGAGGTCACCACCGGCATGGAGACCACCCTCGTCCCCGGGGGCGGGCCGGCCGTGTCGGGGCCGAGCTCGAGGACCTCGGCACAGAACTCGTGGCCCATGACCACGTCCCTGGAGAGATCGACACGGGAGAGGGCGATGTCGGCCATGGCGCCGAGCGAGGGCACGAGCTCCTCGGTCATGGCCACCATGCGCGCCCCGTGGCGGAGGAAGTGGAGGTCCGACCCGCAGATGCCACAGGCCAGGACCCGCACCAGCGCCTGGCCCGGCTCGGGCCGGGGGTCGGGGACCTCGTCCACCACCAGCCGCCCACCTCGCATCACGCACGCCTTCACCGCCGGACCTCCTGGTCGCCACCGATGCTGGCACAGGCACCCGACCCGGGGGCGGTCACCGGTCGGACGCCGTCACGGCGAGCACCGCGGGCCGGACGCGAGGGAGCCCCCGCCGAAGCGGGGGCTCCCGTCGTCCTCAGGGCCCACCCGAGGTGGGTCCTTGACCGATCGGATCAGTTGACCCCGGCGCTCGAGTAGGAGTCGCCCCACTTGAAGCCACCTGTCGTGGCGTAGGCGGCGTAGCAGTTCTTGCCGCTGTTGTAGTTGGTGCTCGTGCTCGGCATCTGGGCGTAGAACGTCCCCGCCGTGGTGACCGCTGTCGACTGGAACGGCACACCGGTGGTGTCGGTGGTCGTGGTGAGCAGCGTCGAAGGCGGGTTGGCCTGGAGGTTGACGGCCCACCAGCAGGTGCCGGTGGAGCTCAGCACGGCCAGGACCACGCCCTGGGCGTCGCTGGCGGCCTGCACGTCGACCGGGGTGACGCTCACGCACTTGGCCGAGTTGGCTCCCGCCGTGCACGCACCGGTGCTGGCCGAGCCGTCGACCCAGGCGAACTGCGGGTCGGCCGAGCTGTAGTTCGTGATCGTCGACGAGGCCGGGAAGGACTGGTTGTTCTGGTAGGTCGCCACCGACTCGGTGAGGACGTTGGTCAGAGACGACTGCGCAGCCCGGTCCTTGGCCGACCCGGTCACCCCGAGGAAGGTCGGGATGGCGATGGCCAGCAGGATGGCGATGATGAGCAGGACGACCATGAGCTCGATCAAGGTGAAGCCGCCTTCGAAGCCGCTTTCCCCCTCGAGCTCGGCAGCACGGGCCTCACGGGCACGTGCGAGGAGCTGCTTGAACATTGACTTCCTCCTTGAATGAGCAATGGTGAAGCAGCTATTGCATCGGCGCCGGTCGAGAGGGTCTTTAGGCCCTGCAAGGGGAATTCCCTGCCTATCGGCCCAGATCGCCGGGTGACCCGTGGGTAACCTCAGGCCGAGGTGGGGGCGCAGGCGTCCTTGCGGCCGGTGGCGTAGTAAACGGCCCCGGTCATGCTGAGGACGTAGCCGCTCGTGCCCGGGTTCACCGCCCCCCCGCTGGAGGCGATCACCCCACCGGTCACCGAGATGTTCGTGACCGTGAAGAGCCGTGGGAAGGAGTCGAGGCCCTTCATGAACGAGGTCATCTGGCCGTAGTTCCCGTTGAGGGTGAGAGACACCTGGACCGGCGTGGCCCCTCCCACCGACTGGCCCTTGGACGCCTGGAGCACGCTGATGGTCGGCGTGTTGGGATCCCCGCTGGCGACCGCCAGGGCCGTCACCTGCTGGAGGAAGGCGGCGACGTCGGGCGTGCCGGGGATCTCGGCGAGGGCCTTCTCCAGAGCGGCGCAGTTCGCCGCCATCCGGGCCTTGTCGTGCTTGAGGGTGGCGATCCTCGCTTCGAGTTGTGCCTGCTGGGCCTGCAGCTGCGTCTGGCGGTCGTGCAGTCCCGACAGCTTGGCGCTCTGCGGCTTGATGAGCCCCATGAAGAGGATTCCCACGACGACGAGGGCACCCGCACCGATGGCAGCGGGGATCTTGAATCGCTTGATCTGCTCCATCAGTAGCTTCCGTTCTTCTCGAGGCTGGCCGGGGGGAGGATCGAGACGACCGACTGGAACGTCACGTTGGTGGCACTCCCGTTGGGGGCGTTGGTCACGGCGCTCACGCTGGGCGGGGCGAAGGTGGAGGTGCCGGAGATGGCGTCGATCCACTGGGCGACGGGCGAGAAGTGCGCCGTGTTGGGGAACGATCCCGACACCGCAACGGTCACGGTACCGATGGAACCGGCGGCTGCCGGGGCGCCGTTCGAGCCCGCCGATGACGCCGTAGCCGACGCGCCCGAGCCGCCGGCACCGGCGATCGCCGGGCCACCGGTCCCGATGACGGAGGTGATCCCGAGGCCTTGCGGGGCGACGCTGTCGATCCCCGACAGGACGGCGGCCCAGTCGACGGTCTTGGCGGTGAGCTGGCCGACCTGCGACTTGGCCGACTGGAGCTCGTCGATGGCGGCCACGACCTTGTTGTAGGTCGGGATCTCGGCGTTGAGCTGGCCCACGCTCGTCGTGAGCGAGGCAACCTGGCCCTCGGCCTCGTGGACCGACCACAGCTTCCAGCCGCCGAAGAGGGCGGCCAGGGCGGCGACGGCGACGGCACCCATGATCGTGTAGCGGGTCACCTTCCGCTCGAAGGCCCGGCGCAGGACCTCGGGCGGCACCAGGTTGAACTTCCGCACCGAAGGGTTCGGCTCGGGCAGGACCAGGCCGACGGCGGTGGCCACGACGGGCGCCAGCGCCGCCGCCCGGGCCAGGTCGACCTCGAGGCCGGTGATGTCGAGCCGGGCGAACGGGTCGGCCTCCTGGACGGGCAGGGCCAGCTCCCCCTTGAGCTGCTCGATGAGGCCCTGGAGCTGCATGGCGCCGCCGGTCACGACCAGTCGGGTGAGAGGTGCCCGGTCGGGCATGGAGGCGAAGTACTGCAGCGAGTTCCGGATCTCCGAGACGAGCTCTTCGGCCACCGGGCCGACGGCGCGCTGCGCCGCCTTCAGCTGCGGCGTGGAGCCGTCCATGTGCCGCTTCATGTTCTCTGCGTCGATGAGGGGGAGGTCGAGCGAGTGGGCGATCGCCTCGGTGGCGGCGTTCCCGCCGGTCCCCACGGTGCGCACGAAGAGGGGACGGCCGGCCTCGTGGACGACGATGACGGTGAGCCCGGCCCCGATGCTCACGATGGCCTCGGGCTGCTCGGGGAGGCTGGCGGGATCGACGATGGACCGGACCAGGGCCGAGGAGACGAGGTCGACACCCTCGACGGTGAGTCCGGCGTCCTCGACGGCGCTGACCACGCCCTGGACGAGCTCGTCGTGCGCTGCCGCCACCAGGACCCGGCGGGTCTTGGCGCCCTCGGGGGTGGTGGTGTCGCCGAGGACCTGGGCGGACAGAAGGGTCCGGTCCGGGGAGAAGGGGATCACTTCCTCCGACTGGAACCGCACTGCGCTGTCGACCTCGTCGTCGGGGACGAAGGGGATGTCGAGCTGGCGGGTGATGGCGCGCAGTCCGGCGATGCCGACCACCACCGAGGTGGAGGTGAACCCGCCGTTCGCCCACAGGCGACGGATGGCGTCGGAGAGGGCACCGTGGTCGCGCACCTCGCCGTCGACCATCGTGCCGGGCGGAAGACCCACCTGGCTGAAGGCGGTCAGCGCGGGGACACGCGAGCTCAGGTCCAGCTCGGCGGCCCGGACCGCACTGGTCCCGAGGTCAAGCCCTATGACGTCCGGCATCTGACCGTTCCCTCTCTCGTGCTCAACTCGTGGGGATGTGCTTGATGTAGCTGAACATCGGCAGGTACATGCAGATGACCATGGTTCCCACCCCCGCGCCCATGACGACGGTGAGGACGGGCTCGAGGAGCGAGGTGAGGTTGTTCACCGTCGCCTCGACCTCGCCGTCGTAGAACTGGGCGACCTTCGCCAGCATGGCGTCGAGGGCACCGGTCTGCTCGCCCACCTCGATCATCTGGGTGACGAGCGGCGGGATGATCTTCTCGTTGTTCCGGAGCGAGTCCGCCAGGGACCGGCCCTCGCGGACACCGGCCTTGGCCTCCTGGAGGGCGTGGCCCACGAGGACGTTCCCGGAGGTCTCGGTGACGATGTCCAGAGCCTCGAGGATGGGCACGCCCGACTGGACGAGCGAGGAGAATGTCGAGGAGAACCGGGCCAGCGCCACCTTGTGGAGCAGGGGTCCGAAGATCGGGGGACGCAACTTGAAGGCGTCCCACTTCTCGCGGCCCTGCTCGGTCTTGATCCACTTCTTGGTGGCGACCACTGCGGCCACGATTCCGATCACGACCACGACGCAGAAGGGGCTAAGGATGATGCCCGAGATCTTGAGGATGAGGAGGGTCGGGGCCGGCAGGCTTGCGTGGAGGGACTTGAAGAGGTTCTTGAAGACCGGGACGATGAAGATGAGCAGCGCCAGGAAGATGAGGATCATCACCGACGAGACGATGGCAGGGTAGGTCATCGCCCCCCGGACCGTTCGCATGAGGGCGGCCTGCTTCTCCATCGCCGAGGCGAGCTCCGTGAGGACGTCTTCGAGGGTTCCTCCCGCCTCCCCGGCCTGGACCATGGTGACGAAGAGTGTGCTGAACACCTTGGGGTGCCGGCCGCAGGCTGCCGACAGCGAGGAGCCCCGCTCGACGTCGAGGCGCACCTCGCCCAGCACCCGGGCGAGCTCCTTGTTGTCGACCTGGCCGGCCAGGATGCCCAGAGCCCGGACGACCGACAAGCCGGAGTCCACCATGGTGGCGAGCTGGCGCGTGGCCACGGCGGTCTCGGCCAGCTTCACCCGGTTGCTCCACCCCGGGATCTTGATCTCCCGGCGCATGTCGACACCCGACTTCGGGGTGACCGAGATGGGCATGTAGCCCATCTCCCGCAGCTTGGCCACGACGAGGTTCAGGTTGTCCCCCTCGAGCTGGCCTTGGACGAGGTGCCCCCCGCGATCTCGGACCTTGTACTCGAATGTCAGTGCCACCGTCGTTCTCCTACGAGTTGAGGTGGTTCCGCAGGTCTTCTTCGTTGCGGCACCGGTCGAAGGCAACGCCCTCGGTGATCTTGCGCTCCCGGACCATCCGGGCCAGCGCCTGGTCCATCGTCTGCATCCCGTACTGCCCACCGGTCTGCATGATCGAGTAGATCTGGTGCGTCTTGGCGCTGCGGATGAGGTTCCGGATGGCGGCGGTGCAGACCATCACCTCGCAGGCCGCCACCCGGCCGGTCCCGTCGCTGTTGGGGATGAGCTGCTGGGTGACCACGCCCTCGAGGGCGGCCCCCAGCATGGCCCGCACCTGCTCCTGCTGGTTGGTGGGGAACACGTCGACGATCCGGTCGATCGTCTGGGGGGCGTCCTGGGTGTGGAGGGTGGCGAAGACCAGGTGGCCGGTCTCGGCGGCGGTGAGGGCCATCGAGATCGTCTCGAGGTCCCGCATCTCGCCCACGAGGATCACGTCGGGGTCCTCCCGGAGCACCCGCCGGAGGGCCTCGGAGAAGGAGAAGGTGTCCTGGCCCACCTCCCTCTGGTTCACGATCGACCGCTTGTGGGTGTGGAGGAACTCGATGGGGTCCTCGACAGTCACGATGTGGAGCGGCTTGGTGCGGTTGATGATGTCCACGAGGGAGGCCAGGGTGGTCGACTTCCCCGACCCTGTCGGCCCGGTCACGAGCACGAGCCCCCGGCGCAGCTCGGCGAAGCTCCGGACGGCGTCGGGGACGCCGAGGAGCTCGAAGGCGGGGATCTCGTGGGGGATCGACCGGAGCACGGAGGCGACCGCTCCCCGCTGGAGGAAGACGTTCACCCGGAACCGGCCCACCCCGTTGATGGAGTGGGAGGTGTCGAGCTCCTTCTCGGCCTCGAACTTCTCCCGGAGGCTCTGGGGAAGGATGCCGAAGATCATGTCCCGGAGAGCCTGGTTGTCGAGCTCGGGGCAGCCGTCGATCGGCCGGATCACGCCGTTCACCCGGATGCAGGCCGGCATGCCGGCGGTGAGGTGGAGGTCGGAGGCGCCGACGCTCACGGCGTGGCGGAGCAGGTCGTCGATGTGCATGGGCCCGTCGCCGGTGGCGATGGCGGGCACCCCGGGTGCGTCCGGCTCCGGGGCCGTGAGGTCCTCCCCGACCGGCGCCTCGGACGGGGCGGCACCGTCTTCGTCCGTCTGCGCCGGGGTCGCCGTCGAGGCGGCAGAGGCGGCGGTGGCGGCGTGGCGGGCGGCCCACTCGGCCCGCTCGGCCTGGCGGGCTGCCGCCTCGGCCTCCTCGGGCGAGGGTGGCGGGGCCTCCCAGAGGCTCTCCACGGCGAGGGGATCGGCCAGCACCGGGACCACCTCGTGGCCCACGACCATCGAGAGGGTCCGGAGGTCCTCGGCGTCGGGCGGGTCGGTGAAGGCCATGACGAGCTTGTCGCCTTGGAGCTCGAAGCCGACGGCGCCGTACTCCCGGACGACGGCCACCGGGGCCACCTGCATGGCGTAGGAGGCGGGCCGGTGGGTGTGGAGGTCCACGACGGGGAGCTGGGTCAGCTGCGACTCGACGCCGAGCACGACCTCGGGCGAGAGGACCCCGCGCGAGATGAGCAGGCCCGGGAAGGACCGGCCGTCGGCCCGGGCCTCCTCGACGAGGGGCGAGAGGTCCTCGGCGGAGGCGTAACCGCCGGCGGCGAGGGCGTCGGCCAGCCGCCGGGCCGTTTCCGAGCGGGTGGCGGGTGACGGACTCATGCCACGACCCGGAGCACTTCCTCGAGGGTCGTCTCCCCCTCCAGGGCCTTCCTCAGGCCGCTCTGGCGCAGGGTCACCATGCCCTGCTCCACGGCCATCCGGTGGATGTCATCGGCGGTGCCCCCTTCGATGATCAGGCGCTCGATCTCCTCGGTCACCACCAGGAGCTCGAGGAGGGCCTTGCGGCCCCGGTAACCGGTCTTCGAGCACGCCGCGCAGCCAGAGGCCCGGTAGAGGACGGGCTTCTCGCTGTGGGCGTAGACCTCCTCCGGCCGCCAGCCGGCGCTGACGATGTCGGCCTCGCTGGCGTCGAAGGGCTCCCGGCAGTGCACGCACAGGCGCCGGGAGAGCCGCTGGGCCACGGCCGCGCTGAGGGCGGAGGTGACCAGGTACGGCTCGAGTCCCATCTCCACCAGCCGCATCGGGGTGCTGGCCGAGTCGTTGGTGTGGAGGGTGGCCAGGACGAGGTGACCGGTCAGGGCCGCTTCGACGGAGATGAGGGCAGTCTCCTTGTCCCGGATCTCCCCCACGAGGAGGATGTCGGGGTCGGCCCGGAGGATGGACCGGAGGGCAGAGGCGAAGGTGAGGCCCGCCTTCACGTTCAGCTGCACCTGGTTGATTCCCTTGATCCGGAGCTCGACGGGGTCCTCGACGGTGATGATGTTGCGGTCCGGGGCGTTGAGGGCGGCCAGGGTTGCGTAGAGGGTGGTGGTCTTCCCGCTCCCCGTCGGCCCCGTCACGAGGATCGTCCCGTAGGGCTTGGTGAAGACCTGCCGGTAGGCGTCGAGGAGATCGGCGTCGAAACCGAGGTCCTCGAAGCCGAGGACGACGTTCGACTTGTCGAGCACCCGCATCACGACCTTCTCGCCGTAGATCGTGGGCAGGGTCGCCATCCGGAGGTCGATGGGCCGGCTCCCGACCGTGAGCGAGATCCGGCCGTCCTGGGGGATCCGGTGCTCGGCGATGTTGATGTCGGCCATCACCTTGAGCCGGGTCGTCACCGCCGCGGCGATGTTCCTCGGCGCCGTGGAGACGTCGTGGAGGACCCCGTCGATCCGGTACCGGATGCGGAGGTTGTCGGCCGTGGGCTCCACGTGGATGTCCGAAGCCCGCTCGTTGAGGGCCTGGAGGACGAGGAGGTTCACGTACCGGACGATCGGTGCGTCGTCGACGATCTGGAGGTTGTTGAGGTCCTCGTCGATCTCGTCGAAGTCCGAGGAGGCCGTGTTGGCGACCTCGCTGGCGTCGCCGCCCTGGTTGTAGGCCTTGTCGATGTAGGTGGTGATCTGCGACCGGGTGGCCACCACGGTGACGAAGTTGCGGCCCAGGATGGTCCG
>JAGWNV010000314.1 GCA_028872975.1 Acidobacteriota bacterium | reverse complement strand
CACAAGAGCGGCGGGGTGGTCGGGTCTCTCCTTCTCGGCCTCTACGACGGCGACGGTGGGTTGCACCACGTCGGGGTCACCGCCGCCTTCACGATGGCCCGTCGCAAGGAGCTCGTCGAGGAGATCGCCCCCTACCGGATGACGGAGCTGGCCGGCCATCCCTGGGAGCACTGGGCCGCCCCTGTCGACGTGGGCCGACGGGTACCGGGGTCCCCGTCGAGATGGAACGCCGGGAAGGACCTGCGCTGGGAGCCGCTGCGGCCCGAGCTCGTGTGCGAGGTCGCGTACGACCACCTCCAGGGCGACCGCTTCCGCCACGGCACCACCTTCCGCCGCTGGCGCCCGGACCGCGATCCCCGGTCGTGCACCTACGCCCAGCTGGAGGTCGTGGTGCCCGAGGAGCTGGCGAGCGTCTTCGGCGCCTGACGGGACCGGAGCGCTCAACCGTCGCGCCGCATCCGGCTCGGCGCCACCCGTCTCGGCTCTCCGCGCTGCTTGCCGAAATGCGGGGGCCACGGCGCATCGCCCAGTCCCTCGGCCTCGTCGCGGGCGGCGAGCTCGAGAAGCGCGTCGAGCCGGTACGAGCGGTCGTCGATGGCCGCCGAGGCATCGCCGCGCTCGGCGAAGCGGGCGGGCACGGTGGCGATGGTGAGCTCGGCGGGCTCGACGTCGGCGACCTCGTCCCACTCGACCGGGCACGACACCCGGCCCTCCGGATTGGCCCGAACCGAGTAGGCCGAGGCCACGGTCCGGTCCCGGGCGTTCTGGTTGTAGTCGATGAACACCCGGGTGCCCCGCTGCTCCTTCCACCAGGCCGAGGTGGCGAGCATCGGCATGCGCCGCTCGACCTCCCGGGCGAGGGCGAGCGCAGCCCGGCGGACACCCGTGAAATCCCATTCGGGCTCGATGCGGACGTTGATGTGGATGCCCCGCGAGCCGGAGGTCTTCGGGAACCCGACGAGGCCGTGCTCCTCGAGCACGGCCTTCACCTCGAGGGCGACCTGGCGGACGTGGTCGAAGGGGACCTCGGGCTGGGGGTCCAGGTCGACCCGCAGCTCGTCGGGGTGGTCGACGTCCCCCCGCCGCACGGGCCACGGGTTGAGATCCAGGCAACCGAGGTTGACCGCCCAGACGAGGTGGGCCACGTCCACCGGGCAGAGCTCCTCGGCGTGGCGGCCGCTCGGGAAGGAGACGGTGACGGTCTCGAGCCACTCCGGACGGTGGGGCGGGACCCGCTTCTGGTAGAAGAACTCGCCCTCGGCGCCGTTGGGGAACCGCTTCAAGACGGTCGGGCGCTCGTAGACACCTCGCAGGGCGCCGGCCCCGACCGCCACGTAGTAGCGGACCAGGTCGAGCTTGGTCTCCCCCCGCGCCGAGAAGAAGACCTTCGTGGGGTTCGAGACGGTGACGACCCGCCCGTCGACCTCCACGGCCACCGGCGGGACCCGGGGAGCCATACCCGGATGCTCCCACAGCCCGCGCCGACTGCCGAGCACCGGCCCCGGCACCGGGTACGGTCGATCGCATGGACCCGGTGGAGGCCCTCAAGCGCATCGCCTTCCTCTTGGAGCGCGAGCGCGCTCCCTCCTACAAGGTGCGGGCCTTCCGACGTGCCGCCGCCGGAGTGGAGGAGGTCGGGGCCGATCGGCTGGTGGCACTCGCCGGCGCCAGACGGCTCACCGACATCCCCGGCGTGGGCGACACCACGGCCCGCGTCATCGCCGAGGCCCTCGCCGGCGAGGAGCCGGACTATCTCCGGCACCTCGAGGCCGAGGCTCCGAGCGAGCCGCCCGAGGCCGTGGCGGCGCTCCGGGCCACGCTCCGGGGGGACTGCCACAGCCACTCCGATTGGTCCGACGGCGGCAGCCCCGTCCGGGAGATGGCCGAGGCCGCCCGAGATCTCGGTCACGAGTACCTCGTCCTCACCGACCACAGCCCTCGGCTCACAATCGCCCACGGACTCAACCCCGACCGCCTCCGCCAGCAGCTCGAGCTTGTGGCCCGGCTGAACGAGGAGCTCGCACCGTTCCGGATCCTGACCGGAATCGAGGTCGACATCCTCGAGGACGGTGCCCTCGACCAGGAGGAGGAGCTGCTCGCATCCCTCGATGTGGTGGTGGCCAGCGTGCACTCAAAGCTCCGGATGGAGCGGGCGGAGATGACCAAGCGGATGGTGAAGGCGATCGAGAGCCCCCACACCGACATCCTCGGCCACTGCACCGGCCGGATCCTGGTCGGTCGTGGACGCCCGCAGTCCCAGTTCGACCCGGAAGTGGTCTTCACCGCCTGCGCCCAGACCGGCACCGCCGTGGAGATCAACTCACGCCCCGAACGTCGCGACCCTCCGCACGAACTACTGCTCGCCGCCCTGGCAGCCGGCTGCGAGGTGACGATCGACACCGACGCGCACGCGCCCGGCCAGCTGGAATGGCAGGTGTTGGGCTGTGAGCAGGCAGTCGCCGCAGGTGTCCCGGAGGACCGCGTCGTCAATACTCGAGGACCCGACGAGATCGTGGCCTGGGCGAATGCCCACGCCCTCTGAACCTTAGGGCAGGCCGACAAACCGTTGGCCGGTGCTGGGATTCCACTCGAGCGCCTCGATGCCGCC
>JAGWNV010000313.1 GCA_028872975.1 Acidobacteriota bacterium | reverse complement strand
GTGAAGGACGGCCGGCCCCTGGCCGTCGGCGCCGAGGCGAAGCGGATGATCGGCCGGACCCCGAGCCACATCCAGGCCATCCGCCCCTTGAAGGACGGCGTCATCGCCGACTTCGAGATCTGCGAGAAGATGCTCCGCTACTTCATCCAGCGCGTCCACCAGCGCCGGTTCGCCAAGCCCCGGATGGTCATCTTCGTCCACTCCGGCATCACCGGTGTCGAGCCGCGCGCCGTGATGGAGGCAGCCGAGTACGCCGGGGCTCGCAAGGCCTACATCATCGAGGAACCGATGGCCGCCGCCATCGGCGCCGGGCTTCCCGTCCACGAGCCGACGGGGAACATGGTCGTCGACATCGGCGGCGGCACCACCGAGGTGGCCGTCATCTCCCTCGGTGGCATCGTCACGAGCCAGTCGGTGCGCATCGGCGGCGACGAGCTCGACGAGGCCATCATCTCCTACATCAAGAAGGAGTACAGCCTGGCCCTCGGCGAGCGCACGGCGGAGGAGATCAAGATCGCGCTGGGCTCGGCCTTCCCCCTCGAGGAGGAGCTGCACGCCGAGATCCGAGGCCGGGACCTCGTGAGCGGCCTGCCCAAGACGGTGGTGGTGTCCACCCAGGAGATCCGCAAGTCCATCGACGAGCCCGTCTCGGCCATCATCGACGCCGTGAAGGTCACCCTCGACAAGACGCCCCCCGAGCTGGCCGCCGACATCATGGAGCAGGGGATCGTCCTCACCGGCGGGGGAGCCCTCCTGCACGGGCTCGACGCCCGGCTCCAGGACGAGACGGGCATGCCCATCGTGGTGGCCCGGGACCCCCTCAATTGCGTCGCCATCGGCAGCGGCCAGTGCCTGGAGGAGTTCGAGGCGCTCAAGCAGGTGCTGATCACCTCTTCGGCCGGGTGATGGCCGCCCCGGCCGGGCGCGACGACTGAGGGGGCGTCCCGTGGCCAGGAGCCGGCGAACCCGGCGCTCCCGGCGCCCGCGGCTCACCATCTTCCTGTTGGTCCTGGCGTCGATCACCATCATCACCCTCGACTACCGCGGGGACACCCACGGCGCGGTGTCGGGGCTCAAGCGCGTGGCGCACGACGCCTTCTCGCCCGTGCAAGCGGCGGTGGACGCCGTGATCCGGCCGGCGGGGAGCTTCGTGGCCGGCGCGCTGCACGCCGGATCCCTCGAGCAGCAGAACGCCAAGCTCCGTGCCGAGGTGGGCCGCCTCGAGCGACAACGGATGTCCGCCGGCGGCCAGGCCGCCACACTGCGCGCCCTCCAGGCCCTCCAGCACCTGCCGTGGGCGGCGGGCGTGCCGCAACTGTCGGCCGTCCCCACCGTGGCAGCGGAAGTGGTGGCGTTCAATTCCTCGGACTTCTCCGACACCTTGCAGCTCAACGTGGGCCGCCACGCCGGTGTCGACGTGGGCATGCCCGTCGTCGGCGGCGCCGGGCTGGTGGGACGGGTCGTCGAGGCGTGGTCCTCGGGGTGCACCGTCCAGCTCGTCACCGACTCGGGGTCGGCCGTCGGCATCCGCTTCGGCGACCCCGCCGGTTACGCGCTCCTCGACGGTGCCGGCCACGGCCGGGCTCTGGCGCTCAGGTACGTGGCGCCGGGCACGGCCATGCGCCGCGGCGAGGTCCTGTCGACGAGCGGCCTGCAGGGGGCCCTCTTCCCCCCCGGCATCCCGGTGGCCCGGGTCACGGCCTTCTCCTCGACGCCGTCGTCCACCGAGGAGCAGGTGGCGGCCGCGCCCGTGGCCGACCTCTTCGGGCTGCAGTATGTCGACGTCATGCAGTGGGAGCCGTCGTCGTCGTGAGGTCGCCCGATCCCGGACCCATGACGACGGCCGACGTGGCCCGCACGAGCCTCGTCGTCTTCGTGGTCCTCGTCGTCCAGCACGCCCTGCTCGACTCCGTCCGGGTCGACGGGGCCCACCCCGAGGTCATGTTCCTCCTGGCCGCCGCCGCCGGGTACGTGGGGGGCGCCGAGCGGGGGGCTGCCATCGGGTTCTTCGTGGGGCTCCTCGCCGACCTGTTCGTCTCCACCCCCTTCGGGCTCTCGGCCCTGGTGGGGTGCCTGGTCGCATTCGCCACCGGCACGGCCACGAGCGGGCTGGTGCGCAGCTCGCGGGGGCTGGCCGTGGTCAGCCTCACGGCCGGCACCGTGGCCGCCCTCGTCGGCTACGGCGTCCTGACCGCCGTCCTGGGCCGCCCCGGGGCGCTCTCCGTCGACCTGGCCCCGACGCTCGTGGTGGCCACGCCCGCCGCCGCCCTCCTGGCCGTCCCCGTCCACGCCCTGGTGCGGTGGGCCGTGCCCCCGGCCGCCCCCTCGGCCTCCTCGGTCTCCCCCGGGGCCCTGGGGCGATGAGCCCCCGGCGCTCCCGGCGACCGGGCGGCGGCCTGCGGGCCGCCGGCGCCCCCGTGGCGCGCCGTCCCATGCCGGCGGGAGCGGGCCGCCGGGGTCTGCTGGGCGGCCGCCGGCGGTGGTTCAAGACCCCCCGCCGGCCGGGAGCCGCGGTGACGGCCCGGGCCCGGGCCATGGCCCCGGCCCTGCGCAACGCGCTCCGGCCCGTCCGGCTCCGGTCCCGGCAGCGGCCTGCCAAACCGGCCCGCC
>JAGWNV010000312.1 GCA_028872975.1 Acidobacteriota bacterium | reverse complement strand
CCACCAAGCCGCAGGCCGTGACGGTGACCCTCCTCGCCTCCTCGCCGTCGGTCGAACATCTCCCCGGATGGCTTGGTACGGCCGGCAGCGTGGCCGTGGTCATGACCCGCGCCGGAGGCAACTCGCCGACGACGCGCCATGCCGCCCGCCATCGTCACATTTGACGATTACGAAACGCGAGCCGACCAGCCAACATCTACGGGCATGGCCGTGGTCGCACAGGCGTTCCGGCGCGCCTCCGGCGATGTCACCTCGGCGTCTCGCCGCCGGCCCCCCACCGCCGTCTCAGGCCGTCACCTGCCCGCGCTCGACGGTCTCCGCGCGCTGGCCATCCTCGGCGTCCTCGCCTACCACCTGAACCTCGGTTGGGCATCGGGGGGATTCCTCGGGGTCGACCTGTTCTTCGTCCTCTCCGGCTTCCTCATCACGAGCCTCCTGCTCGAGGAGGCGGCTTCGAAAGGCCGGATCCGGCTGGGGCAGTTCTGGGCGAGACGGGGCCGTCGGCTGCTTCCCGCCCTCTTCCTCCTCCTCGTGGCGATCTCCCTCTTCGCCGTCGTGAACGGCCGGTTCCTCACGCCTGGATCGGGAGGTGCCGTCATCGATCTCGGGAGCCTCCGGGGTGATGCTCTCGCCACCCTCTTCTATTTCGCCAACTGGCACGCCGTCTTCGCCCACCAGTCCTACTTCGCCCAGTACTCGACCCCTTCGCCTCTGGAGCACACCTGGTCGCTCGCCATCGAGGAGCAGTTCTATCTCCTGTGGCCCCTCCTCATCGCCCTCGTCGTCAAGGTCCGGAGACGGTGGCGAACCGGTGGGGTCCTCCTCTGCCTCGGTGGGATCGTCGCCTCCGCGCTCGAGATGGCGTTCCTGTTCCACGCCGGCCAGGACCCCTCGCGCGTCTACTTCGGGACCGACACCAGGGCCTTCGACCTGCTGGCGGGAGCATCGGTGGCGTTCCTCGCCGCCGCCCGACCGCAGCCCGGGCCGAGGGCGAGACGGTGGCTGCACGCCGTGAGCATTCCCGCCGCCCTCCTGCTCGGGGTCTTCTGGGTGGTCGGCGGGACCTCAGGGGGACTCCCGCGCAACGAGCTCTTCACCGGGGGCTTCGTGGCCTGCGCCGCCCTGGCTGCGGTCGTGATCGCCGACGTCCGGCAGTTCGACCGCGGTCTTCTCGGACGGCTGTTGTCCCTCGGCCCCCTGCGGTGGCTGGGAAGGGTGTCCTACGGCGTCTATCTCTGGCATTGGCCGGTGTTCGTCTACCTCACCCCGACCTCGATCGGCGTCGCCGGCGCCGGCCTGGATGTCCTCCGGGTGGCGACGACGATCCTTCTCGCCGCCGGGAGCTACTACCTCCTCGAGCTTCCCGTACGCCGCCGGCGCCGAGGTCCGAGGACGCTCGCGCTGCTCGGCCCCGTGACTCTCGGCGTCACCGCCTTGGTCATCGTGGGAGCCACGACGCCCTCCATCGCCCAACCGGCGCTCGCCGGGCCGGTTCGCGGATGGGCCCAGGCGCTCAATCCCGAGGTCGGGAGCACCGTGGTCGGTGCCGGGGGCTACCAGGGAGAGATCCCCATCCGCCTACCCGCGGGAACCGTCGTCAGCCCTTCCCACCCGCTGCGCGTGGTGACCTTCGGTGACTCGATCATGACGACCACCCAATATGCCCTCGACGCCGCCCTGCGCAGCACGCACGACGTCGTCTCGGGCAACGCCGCGATCCCCGGATGGAGCCTCGAGCCTTCGAAGATCGCCGCCCTCATGGGCTTCGTGGAGACGTTCCGGCCCCAGATCCTGGTCGGGACGTGGGTCGGCAACGCCGCGCTGGCAAGGACGGACCCGAACGGATACCGAGCCCTTCTGGACGAGTCCATCGGCACGTTGTTGGCCCCGAGCACCGGCGTCGCCGGGATCGTCCTCCTCCAGCTCCCGGCGCTCGGGCCGGTCCCGGCCTACCTGAGCGCCACCGGCGCCTCCCGGCATTCCTGGGACGCCCGCCTCGAGGGCGTCCCGGCGTGGAACGCCGCCGCCGCCGCTGCGGCGAGGCGGTGGCCGGGACGGGTGATGTACCTGCCCGTGGCGCCATCCCTCGAGCACCAAGGGGCGTTCACCTCGTGGCTGCCCCCCCACGACCTGTGGACCGCCCCCGTGCACGAGTGGGTGCGGGTCCGGACGATCGACAACATCCACGTCTGTCCCGCCGGCATCACCCGCTACTCGGCGCCGGTCCTGAGTGACATGATCTCCATCTTCCATCTGGCGCCGTCCACCGGGGCCTGGTGGCGGGACCGGGTGATCCGGTTCAACCTCTACGAGAGCCCCGGCGGCATCGCCTACAACTGCCCGGGCGACCACCCGCCCGGCTGAGTTCGCCGCGGCGTGGCCGGTGGCGGGAACCGTCAGGCCAAGCCTGCCGAGGGCGTGACGAGGACCCTTCGTGGGCCGCTCAGCGGCCGAGCAGCCAGGATGCCAGGCGGGCCGGCGCCGACCGTGTGGCCGGGCGAACTCCGGGGTCGCCGCCCCAGTTCCCGGACGGCCAGGAGCTGGTGACGCGCACCACCGACACCAGGGGAAGCTCGAGGGTGGTGAACAGCACCGCCCCCGTGGCACGGAGCCGGGCCGTCGGAGTGGGGTCGTCC
>JAGWNV010000311.1 GCA_028872975.1 Acidobacteriota bacterium | reverse complement strand
TGGGGATGCTCCAGGCCCTCATGGCGCGCGGCATCACCCCCGACGCCCTCTACGGCGCCTCGGTGGGCGCCATCAACGCCGCGGGCTTCGCCGGCGACCCCACCGCCGAGGGCGCCGACCGCATGGCCGAGCGCTGGCGGGAGGTGACCCGCGAGGACGTCTTCCCCCAGGGCCGCTTCCCCACGCCTTGGCGGTTCTTCCAACAGCGGGAGTCGGTGTTCCCCAACGACGGCGTGCGCGCCATCATCCGCAGCGGCCTTCGGTTCGAGAACTTCGAGGACAGCCCCATTCCGCTCGAGGTGGTGGCCACCTCGCTCCACGACGGCCGCACGCAGTGGTTCAGCGAAGGGCCGGCCGAGGACGCCATCCTGGCCTCGACGGCCCTGCCGGCGCTGCTCCCGCCGGTGCGGATCGGCGACGAGGCCTTCATCGACGGCGGGGTGGTCGACAACGTGCCCGTGGGGCGGGCCGTGGCCCAGGGGGCCCGGCGCGTCTTCGCGCTCCTGTGCGGGCCGCTGCACTACACCCCCCATCGCGCCAAGCGCCCCGCCGAGGCGGTGCTCACCGCCTTCTTCATCGCCGTCCACGCCCGTTTCGCCCGCGAGCTCCCGCACCTGCCCGCCGGGGTGGAGGTGATCGTCTTCACCGTCGACAACGACCCGGTGTCGCGCTACGACGACTTCTCCGGCACCGACGCCCTCCTCGAGGCCGGCCGGGCCAACGCCGACGCCGTGCTCGACTTCTGGGAGGCGGGCGGCATCGGGGACCCGGGGGTGGACGAGGCCCCGCCTGCCGAGGACGAGCCGGGCGAGGGCGAGGCCGCCGCGCAGGCCTGAGCGCGGCCCCCACCGGTACCCGGCCCGGGCGCCGCTGGGCTAGCCGTCGGGGCCGGGCTGGCGGGGGTCGCGGGCCACCTGCCATCCCGCCCCCGACACCCGGCGGGGCTCGTAGAAGACACAGCCGTCCGGGCAGCCGAAGGGGAGCGGCTCGTTGGCGTCCACCCGGCAGCGCTCGAGCTTCTCGCCGGCGCTCGTGGTCTGCATGACGTAGTGCCGGCAGTCCTGGTTCACGGACATGGCCCATTCTCGCCCACGGAGGGGGTCGAGTAGCGTCGGCGGGCGGTGTCACCCTCGGAGCCGGCCGTCTCGGCGCGCCAGCTGCTGCGCTGGAGCGAGAGCCTGGCCGCCATCGCCAGGACGGGCCTCGGCTTCACCGAGAGCCTCTACGAACGGGAACGCTTCGAGGAGGTCCTCCGGGTGGCGGCCGACATCGGGGTGGCGGCCAGCCTCGGCGCCGAGGGGGCCGAGGACGCCGAGGACCTCGTCGAGGAGTGGCTGCGCGCCGTGGGCAGCGGGGTCCCCGGATACGTCACCCCCAAGATCGCCGTGGGCGCCGCCGTCGGCAACGACAAGGGCGAGCTCCTGCTCGTGAAGCGGGCCGACTCCGGCGTGTGGCTCTACCCCACCGGCTGGGCCGACGTCGGCTACTCCGCCGCCGAGGTGGTGGTGAAGGAGGTCCTCGAGGAGACCGGCATCGAGGCCGAGCCCCTCCGGCTCATCGCCGTGCTCGACGGCCTGCGGCTCGGCTTCACGAGGGTGCCGCTCTACTCACTCGTCTTCCACTGCCGGGCCGTGGGCGGCGAGCTGCGAGCCCATCCCCTCGAGTGCGCCGACGTGGGCTGGTTCTCGCCCGACGACCTGCCCCGGCCCCTCGTGGGTGCCGAGCGCTGGGGGCCACACGTCTTCGCCGCCCTGCGCGGCGAGAAGCTCGACGTCCTCTTCGACCGCCCCCGCCGGCCCATGTGGCGCGGGGACCTCCACGCCGAGGGCTGACGCCGGGCTCGCCGCGTCCTAGGGCGTGGCCGGACTCCGGGCCCGCCTGCCCTCGGCGTCGAAGCGGAACCCCACGCCGCGCACCGTCACCAGGAACTCGGGATCGGCGGGGTCCTCCTCGAGCTTCACCCGGAGCCGGCGGACGTGGGTGTCGAGGGTGCGGGTGTCGGCCAGGTCCATCCCCGCCCACAGCCGGTCGATGAGCTCGTGACGGGTGCGGACCTGCCCGGGCGGCGAGAGGAGGAGCCCGAGGAGGTCGAACTCCCGCCGGGACAGCTCGACGACCTGTCCCCGGCAGCTGACGCGACGGCGGCCGAAGTCGACGGTCACCGGGCCCGCCACCACGACCTCGCCGGCCGGGCCCCGGCCGGCCGGGGCCACCGAGGAGAGCTCGGGCGGCGACACCCGGCGCAGGACGGCCTGGATGCGGGCGACGAGCTCGCGGAGCCGGTACGGCTTCGTCACGTAGTCCTCGGCCCCGAGCTCGAAGGCCTGGACCACCTCGGGCTCTCCGTCGAGGGCGCTCACCACGATCACCGGCACCGGCGCCAGCTCCCGCATGCGCCGGCACACCTCGACCCCGCCCATACCGGGCAGGACCACGTCCAGCAGGACCAGGTCCGGCGGCCGCGCCGCGAACAGGCGCAGGCCGTCGAACCCGTCGGCGGCCAGCTCCACCTCGTAGCCCTCGCGGGTGAGTCCCGAGTGGAGGGCCTGGCGATAGGACTCCTCGTCTTCGACGACGAGGATCCGCACCGGACGCTCGCCGTCGCGCCCGGCGGTGGCCTGCGGCGCCGTGCTCACC
>JAGWNV010000310.1 GCA_028872975.1 Acidobacteriota bacterium | reverse complement strand
AGCCCAGGTCGGCGGTGCCGAGCGAGGCGTCGAAGGGCGGTGAGGCGTCGGCGCTCACCTGGGCCCAGCCGATGTCGAAGGTGATCGACTGCTTGTAGGGCGGGGGCAGCGGCAGCTGGCTGGTGAGCTGGCTGGGCAGCATGGCCACCAAGGCCGCGAAGTTCTGGTCGTAGGTGCTCAGGTCCCAGTGCACCTGGAGCCCGTTGAGCAGGCGCTGGCCGCTCGGGCCCTGCACGGTGTCGGTGGGGTTCGTGAGCGACAAGCTGATGCCGGCCGCTGCCAGCGCCTGGTTCACGCTCGGCACGAGGGCGCCGAGCAGGTTCTGGCTGTTGCCCATCACGTGGAGGCCGCTCGAGTCGATGGTGACGGTCTGGCCGGCGATGGTCACTCCCGTGACCGAGCTCGACCCCGACAGCGTGGCTTGGTTGCCGTCGCTCGAGGAGGTGGCCGTGGAGCTCACCGTCCCGATGTGGATGAGCCCGCCGGCGAGGTCGACGCCGTGCACGGTGGAGGTGGCCTCGGAGACGGCGTCGCCGAGGGCGTCGACGGTGTCCTGGGAGGTCGACCCCACCGCCTGCACCGTCACGAGCCCCGCCGGCAGCGACGAGGACGGGCCGCCCACGAGGGCGAGCGAGGACGTCGCCGTCGAGGCGCCCTGGTCGGCCGAGGAGTGCATGGCCATGGGCCCGTTGTCGTTGGTCGCCGTGGCCGGGCCCTGGGGGTAGGCGCTCGTGGCCACGACCGGCCAGTTGCCGGCGTTGGGGACGAGGGGCTCGATGGCGGGCGCCAGGGGGGCGACGTACTGCTCGAGGTAGGGGTCGAGGAGCAGCGGCAGCTGGCTGCCCCCTCCGGCCACCACCGGGCCGGGCCACAGCGCCGAGGCGTTGGCGTTGCCCACGGGACCGGCGTCGTAGGAGGCAGACGAGTAGCCGACGTCGAGCTCCAGGGTCGGCTTGGCCGGGACGGGGAAGTTGGGCTGCTCGTAGTCGACGCTGAGTCCCGCCGCGCTCGACGAGAGGGTGTAGCCCCCGAGGTTGGAGGAGGGCGACGACGCCGGCGACGATCCCGTCCCCGACCCATCCGAAGGCGGGGAGGTGGAGGTGTCGGCCCAGGCCGGGCCGGCCACGGCCAGGACCAGCCCGGCGGCGCCGAAGAGGGCGGCGGCGGAGCCGAGCGCACCGGCGGCGCGGCGGACGGCGGGAGGGCGCCCGGGCCTCACGAGGCCTGCTCCGTGAGGCCGCCGCCCAGGTAGGCGGCGGCGAGGTCCGAGGGCAGCTCGTCGGGGCGCCCCACCGCCGCGATCCGGCCGCCGCTCACGAGGGCGACCCGGTCGGCGACGCGCATGGCGGCCCGGGCGAACTGCTCGGTGAGGAGGATGGCGACGCCCTCGGCGGCGATCTGGCCGACCACGGCGTAGAGGTCGTCGACCACGAGCGGGGCCAGGCCCATCGAGATCTCGTCGAGGAGGAGGGCGGCGGGCTCGGTGGCGAGGGCCCTGGCCATGGCGAGCATCTGCTGCTCGCCTCCCGACAGGGTGCCGGCCAGCTGCTTGCGGCGCTCGGCCAGGCGGGGGAAGCGGGCGAAGGCCCGGGCCTCGACCTCGCCGCGGCTCACCCCGCCGTAGGTCATGATCCGGAGGTTCTCCGAGACCGTGAGGTTTGGGAACACGGCCCGGCCCTCGGGGATCGTGCAGACGCCGGCCCGGGCCAGGGCGTCGGTGGCGACGCCGTTCACGTGCCGCCCCATCACGTGGAAGCAGCCGTCCATGGGGGCGAGCAGCCCGCTCGCCACCTTGAGCACCGTCGACTTGCCCGCCCCGTTGGGACCGAGGAGGGCCAGCACCGCTCCCGCCGGCAACGACAGGTCGATGCCGTGGAGGACCTCGATGCGGCCGTAGCCGGCCCGCACCGAGCGCAGCTCGATGACGGCCGGCCGGCGGGCGGGGGTGAGGAGCCCGGTGCCCGACGGGGAGGGGGTGGGCTCAGGCATAGGCGTCGGCCACCTCGCCGTGGCCGCCGGCGGGCTCCTCGGTGCCGAGGTAGGCGGCCCGGACGTCGGGGTCGGCCTGGATCTCCGCCGGGGTGCCCACGGCGAGGACCCGGCCGAAGTCGAGGACGTGGATGCGCCGGCACACCGACATGACGAGCTCGACGTCGTGCTCGACGAGGAGGACGGCGGTGCCCTCGTCGGCCAGGCGCCGCAAGAGGGCCCCGAGCTCGTCGGTCTCCTGGTCGTCGAGGCCCGAGGAGGGCTCGTCGAGGAGCAGCACCTTGGGCCGGGTGGCGAGGGCTCTTCCCACCTCGACGAGGCGGGCCATGCCGGTGGGGAGGGTGTCGCAGCGCACCCGGGACACCGGGGCCAGCCCGACCTGGGAGATCACCTCGTCGGCCACCCGGCGGGGGTTCGAGCCGTCGCGCGACCACCGCCGGCGGATCTCGGCGGCCACGAGGATGTTCTCCCGGACGGTGAGCGAGCCGAAGACCTCGAGGCGCTGGAAGGTGCGGGCGATCCCGAGCCGGGCCCGGCGGTGCGGGGGGAGCGGCGAGATGTCCTGGGCGCCGAGGCGGACGGTGCCGGCCTGGGGACGCTGGAGCCCGGTGATGACGTTGAAGAGCGTCGTCTTGCCGGCGCCGTTCG
>JAGWNV010000309.1 GCA_028872975.1 Acidobacteriota bacterium | reverse complement strand
CGTCGTGGGCGATGCAGGCCGCCTCGACGTCGGCGGCCGGGAGCCGGGCCACCCACGCCGCCACCTCCCCGTTGATCACCTCGCCGTGCCGGGCACGGAGCGCCAGGGTGGCGAACCGGGCGTCCTCGAGGAGATCGGGGCGGTCCATGGCCCGGGAGAGCCGGCCGAAGTTGGCGTCGGAGCCGGCCACGATGCAGACGTAGCGGCCGTCGGCGCTCCGGTAGTTGTCGAGCGGCGCCGAGTTCGAGAGCCGGTTCCCCTCCCGGGTGCGGACGACGCCGAGGCGCTCGTAGGCCGGCACCGTCCACTCGAGGATCCGCAGGACCGACCCGTACAGCGAGGCGTCGACCACGGCGCCGGCGCCGGTGCCCCTGGCGTCGCGGCGGTAGAGGGCGGCGAGGGCCGCCTCGGCGGCGAAGACCCCGGTGAGGTAGTCGGCCACCGTGACCCCGGGGCGCACGGGCGGGCGGTCGGGCTCGCCGGTGAGCTCCATCAGGCCGCCGTAGGCGACGCCGAGACGGTCCAGCCCCGGCCGGCGGGCGTAGGGGCCGTCCTGGCCGAAGGCGCTGATGCGGACGACCACCAGCCGGGGGTCGAGGTCGGCCGGCCCGATGCCCCAGCCCTCGAGCGTGCCGGGCCGGAAGTTCTCGCAGACGACGTCGGCGCGGGCCGCCAGCCGCCGGAAGAGGGCCTGGCCCTCGGGTCGCCGGAGGTCGCAGGTGGCGCTCCGCCGCCCCCGTCCCTCGACGGCCCAGAACAGCGAGTAGTCGGCCGTCGGGCCGTCCCCGGCCGGCACGAAGGGGCCGATGCCCCGCATGAAGTCCCCCGTGCCGGGCTGTTCGACCTTCACCACGTCGGCACCCCACTCGCCGAGCAGTCCGGCACAGAAGGGCGCGCCGATGCGGGTGCCGAGGTCGAGGACGAGGAGCCCTTCGAGCGGTCCGGCCATGTCGGCGGGTCAGCCCCGCGGGAGGCCGAGGACGCGCTCGGCGAGGACGTTGCGCTGGATCTCGTTGGTGCCGGCGAAGATCGAGGAGGCCTGGTAGTAGAGCCAGGCCCTCTGCCAGGAGCCGTCGCCGGGATTGTCCTCGGCGCCCTGCCAGAGCGGGGCGGCCGGCCCGAGGACGTCGAGGGCGAGGGCGTGCAGCCGCTTGCTCATCTCGCTCCAGTACAGCTTGAGGGCGCTTCCTTCGGGACCGGGCTCGAGGCCACGCTCGAGGCGCGACAGGGAACGCCAGTTGTGGAGCTGGAAGAGCCGGACCTCGACGTAGGCCTGGGCGAGGCGCCGGCGCAGCCGCTCGTCGTCGAAGGCGCCGGTGGTGGCGGCGGTGCGGAGGAGTTCCTCGAGGTGCTGGAGGTGGATGACGAGCTGGCGGGGGTTGACCCCGCGTTCGTGGGAGAGGGTGGAGCCGGCCACCGCCCACCCCTGCCCGGGCTCCCCGATCAGCTGGTCGTCGGGGACGGCGACGCCGTCGAGGACGACCTCGTTGAACTCCGCCTCGCCGGTGACCTGGACGAGGGGCCGGACCTCGACGCCGGGGGCGTGCATGTCGACGACGAAGAAGGAGAGGCCGCGGTGGCGGGGCGCGTCGGGATCGGTCCGGGCCAGGCAGATGCCCCAGTCGGCGAACTGGGCGTAGGACGTCCAGACCTTCGTGCCCCGGAGCTCCCAGCCGCCGTCGGCGGGCCGGGCCGAGGTGCGGACCGAGGCGAGGTCCGACCCGGCGTCGGGCTCGCTGAAGAGCTGGCACCAGAGCTCACGGGCCGGGAGGACGGCCGGCAACCACCGGGCTTTCTGGGTCTCGGTCCCGTGGGCGAGGAGCGTGGGGCCGGCCAGGTTGATGCCTATCCGGCCGACGAGCTCCGGTGCCCGGGCCCGGGCCAACTCCTCCTGGACGACGAAATTGGCGGCGGGACCGAGGCTCCGGCCGCCGTAGGCGGTCGGCCAGGTCACACCCACCCACCCCGCCTCGGCGAGCCGGCGCTGCCAGTCCCGGCCGAAGGCCACCTCCTCTTCGAGGGTGGCGAAGCGCGGGGGGAGGCCCTCTCCGTAGGCCCAGGGCAGGTTGGCCTCGAGCCAGCTCCGGACCTCGGTGCGGAGCGCTCGCATCTCGGGCGTGGGGGCGAGGTCCATGGGGGCGTGGGGCGCGGCCGTCCCTCTCGACCGCCGCGCGCAGAGCATGACACACGCGTCAGGGTTCCTTCCCTGGGCCTACGATCGTCCGGATGGACTTCGAGCTCTCCGAGGACCAGCTCGCGCTCCAGCACGCTGCCGCCGACCTGCTCGACACCATGGCGACGAGCGTCCGGGTACGGGACGTCGCCGCAGGCCCGAGGCACCTCGACGACGACCTGTGGTCGGCCATGGCCGACCAGGGGTGGACTGCTGTCGACGCCCCCGTCGATGAGGGTGGGCTCGGCCTCGGCACCGTCGAGATCTCGGTGCTCGCCGAACAGCTCGGCCGGCACGTGGCGCCGGTGCCCTTCGTCGGGACGGTGTCGGCGGCCGCCGCCCTCCGCCGGGCTCTGGCGGCCGGGGAGGTCGCCGCCGGCGACGTCCTCGGTGACCGGCCGGTCGCCGGCTGGCTCGAGGCCCTGTCGTCGGGCGAGGCGGTCGGTGCCGTCGGGTGGGCGACCCCGC
>JAGWNV010000308.1 GCA_028872975.1 Acidobacteriota bacterium | reverse complement strand
TCCGACCCCGCCCTGGTGGTGAGCCCGGTCAAGCCCCTGCGACTCTGATCGCAGGGCGACGCCCCGTCGCCTTCCGCGCCGGCCGTGACCGGGCCGGGTATCGCCCCCGAGTGACGACGTCGACCGGCTCCGCGTCCGCCGGCGGCGTCGCCGACGCCAGGGTCGGGCCCATGCCTGGGCCGAGCATCTCCACGGCCGGCGCCCGCCTGCGTCGCCCGCTGCTGCCGGCTGCGATCAGCCCCGCAGGACCCGCCCGGGACGGCCGTCGAGACCGGCGCGGTCCGGGGCCCCGTCGCGGCGGATGGCCACGCCGTTCACGAGGACGTGGGTCACGCCCTCGGGCTCGGGGGCGGTGAGCCGCTCGCCGTCGGCCGGGAAGTCCCGCACCCGGCGCAGCGGCCCGGGCGCCACCGTCTCGGGATCGAACACGCAGACGTCGGCGGCCTTCCCGACCTCGAGGCTCCCCCGGTCGGCGAGCCCGTAGACGGCGGCGGGCTCGGCGGTGAGCTTGTGCACGGCCCGCTCGAGCGACATGACCGAGCGGTCCCGCACCCAGGTGCCGAGGAGGTCGGTGGCGAAGCAGGCGTCGCAGAGCTGCGCCACGTGGGCGCCCGAGTCGGCCAGTCCGAGAAGGACCCCGTCGCGGGGCAGCAGCCAGGCGATGCCCTCCTCGTCGTTGTTGGCCACCACCGACCAGAAGCGGGTCTTCAGGTCGTCCTCGATCGACAGGTCGAGCACGACGTCGAGGGCCGTGCAGCCCCGCTCGGCGGCGAGGGCCAGGACGGGACGGTCGGCGAGCTCGGGGTGCGAGGGCGACTCGGCCACCGACACCGCCTCCCAGTTGAACGGGAGCACCCCGTCGCCCCCCGAGAGGCCCTCCCACGCCGCCGCCCGCCAGGACGGGTCGCGGTAGGCGGCCAGTCGACGCTCGTGGCCCGTGTCCATGAGGGCGGCGAAGCTGGGCCGGGAGTTGAGCGTGAACGGCTCGGCCATGTTCATCTGGAAGACGAGCGGCCGGCACGACACCTGGGGCCACACGTCGACCCCCTCGGCCCGGGCCGCCTCGTGGTCGGCGATCACCTTCTCGTGGTACGGGTAACCCTTCACCGTGAGCAGCGCCGTCCACGTGACCGGCCGCTGCACGGCCCGCTGCAGCTCGAACACGTCGCGGTTGTGCAGCACGCCGCCGGGGAGGAGGGCCACCACGCCCCGCCCGGCCTGGCGCACCGGCTCGAGCAGGGCCCGCAGCTCGGCCAGGTCGGCCACGCGCGACGGGACGGGCCGGCCGCTGTCGCCGTTGTGGGTGGGCGAGGCGCTGGTGGCGAACCCCATGGCGCCGCCCGACATGGCGTCGGCCACCACGGCGGCCATGGCCCGCAGCTCCTCGTCGGTCGCCGCCCGCTCGTAGGCGTCCTCGCCCATGACGTAGAGCCGGACGGCGGTGTGGCCGACGTAGCAGGCGTAGTTGAGGGCGGCCCCTCGTCGCTCGACGGCGTCGAGGTACTGGGGGAAGGTCTCGAACTCGTCCCAGGGCACTCCCACCGAGAGCGTGTCGAAGCTCATGTCCTCGACGTGCTGGAGCGTCCTCGCCATGAGGGGCACGAGCTCCCGGCGCACCGGGGCGATGGAGAACCCGCAGTTGCCGGCGACGACGGTGGTGACCCCGTGGTGGGAGGACGGGGTGAGGTCGGGGTCCCAGAAGACCTGGGCGTCGTAGTGGGTGTGGATGTCGACGAATCCGGGCGCCACCACCTGGCCGCCGGCATCGAGCTCCTCGCGCCCGCGCAGGCCCTCGCCCACCGCCACGATGCGGCCGTCCTCCACGGCGACGTCGGCCCGGCGGCCCGGCGAGCCGGTGCCGTCCACCACGGTGCCACCCCGGATCACGAGCGCTGCGTCCATGTCCGACCTCCTCCGCCTTCGGAGACGTCCCTGGCCTCGGACTGTATCCCCGGGCCGGGGCGTAGGGCCGGGGGCGGACGGGGTACGAGACCACCGTGACCGACCCGATCGCCGACGGCGACGCCATCGACCTGCTCGAGTACGAGGGCCGGGCGGTGTCCGAGATCCTCGCCGCCTTCTCCGACGACAGCCTCGACAGGTCCCAGCACGGCGAGGTCGTGAAGCTCCTCGTCGAGCACCTCGCCGTGCGTCAGGTGGCGCGCGAGGAGCTCGCCGACGCGCTGTCGGGCGTGCCGGCGCTCGCCGACCTCGAGCGGCGCCTGCGAGACGAGGTCCCCGAGCGCCGCGCCGAGCTGCGCCGGCTCGACGAGCTGACCCGGGGCGTCGAACCGATCAACGTGAACCAGGGCCAGGGCACCGACGCCGTGGTGGCCCGGGTACGGCCGCGGCTCGAGGAGGAGATCGACTTCGACCTCGACGAGCTCGTGCCGGCGCTCCGGCGCCGGCTCACCGACCGCCAGCGGGCCCGTCTGCCGAGCGCCCGCTACATCCGTCGCCACGCCCCCACCCATCCCGGGGCCCACGGCCGGCGCTGGTACGACCGCATCGGGCCGCTCCTGCGGCTGCACGCCGTCTACGACCACCTGCGGGGTTTCCCCACCGGCGGGGTGAAGCCCTCGGCCGAGGTGGACGCGGCGCGCTCGTCGTCGGCGGGCAGGTCGCGCCCGACGAGCTGACCG